>JAYPIL010000021.1:5560-27189 GCA_038127845.1 Candidatus Poseidonia sp. | reverse complement strand
CCGAAACCGACCCAAGGGACATCACATGATAATCCCTTTCTGTTGGCTGTCCGCTTTTGCAGTGCCGTTGAGCCGATTTTCAGGAATGAACCCATACGACTCTTCATGAAGGTGTGACTTCAGCGAACAGCATGGAGGCACACGTGCAACGGGCGGTTGATGCCTTCAAGCAAGGGCTGCCCGTGTGCCTTTTTGATTCCGAAAAACGCGAAGGCGAGACCGACCTGTTGTTCCCTGCAGCGGCGGCTGTTCCCGCCACCATGCGCCAATTGCGGATGGATTGCGGCGGTCTGCTCTTCTTGGCCATCGGCGATGAGGTTGGAGAATGCTTCGGGCTTCCCTTCCTGCAAGACCTCCACACAACCGACGATGCGACGTCAAGGCATCCAGTTCTCCAGCATCTCATCACCAACGATCTTCGCTACGATGCCCGCTCGGCGTTCACCCTCTCGCTCAACCACCGAGACACGTACACGGGCATCACCGACCACGACCGAGCCCTCACCACGCGAAGGTTTGCTGAACTGACGGCCACGTGTCTTGAGAGCGGCATTTCTGGGCAGACGGCTATGGAACTCCTCGGAAATGAATTCAGGACACCGGGCCACATTCCAGTGTGCCGTGAGGCAAAAGGCGGGCTGAGCGTGCGTCAGGGGCACACCGAATTGGCGGTTGGCTTGGCTCGACTGGCGGGGACTTCGCCCGTTGTCATCGGGGCTGAAATGCTTCAACCCGATGGTGACCACGCATTGAGTGTTGATGCTGCCCGTGAGTGGGCTGAACAACAGAACATTCCGTTCCTTGAGGGAGCCGATGTCGTCGCAGCCTTGGCTGCCAGCGAAACACCGTCATCCTCATGAAGAACATCCCTCACGCTGGAACAAGGTGTCTGCATGAAACGAATCATGGCTGTAGGCGTCTTTGACCTCCTCCACGCAGGTCATTTGCACTATTTGGAACAAGCCAAGGCCCTTGGTGGCCATTTGACCGTGGTCGTCGCTCATGACGACACGGTCCGAAAGCGAAAACACGAACCCGTCACAGGACAAGACCTTCGGAAGCGGATGGTTGAGGGCATGAAACCGGTGGACGAAGTGGTCATTGGAAACCCACCTGATGTTCCAATTTTTGACATCCTTCCAACCATCAATCCTGATGTTATCGCTCTTGGATATGACCAAGAACACGCTGAGGACAACATACGAACATCGCTTTCAGAACGTGGCTATTCATCCATCGAGGTGGTACGGGTAGAAGGTCTGAGCGATGACTTGGATGGAACACGAAAGATCATCGCACGCATCCTTGAGCGTGCGGAACGAGGAGGGGCTTGAGGATGTTTACTGGCATCGTTCAAGGCCTCGGAGAAGTCCAATCTATAGAATTGAAAGAGGCGATTTGGACCCTTACGATCGTGCTTCCAAACACCGAAGGCTTGCAACGAGGAGCGAGTGTTGCTATCAACGGCGTTTGTCTGACAGCCACCGATATTGACGAGAGCACAGCCTGCTTCGATGTCATCCCTGAAACGCTTTCTCGCTCCAACCTCTCCGCCTTGGAGGTGGGCTCCACGGTGAACGTTGAGCGCTCGTTGAAAATGGGTGACGAATTGGGCGGTCATCTGCTCTCAGGACACGTGATGGGCATGGGCTCCATCGTCTCACAAACCGTTGTCGGTGAGGGCATGGACCTGGTCGTTGAAGCCCCCTCAACCATGATGAAGTACATTCACGAAAAAGGCTACATCGGTCTTAACGGCGCCTCGCTTACCATTGGTGAGGTCAAAGGGCAACACTTCGGCATTCACCTCATCCCCGAAACCCTTGCTTTGACCACCTTTGGAACATGCCAACAGGGTGATTCCATCAACATTGAAATTGATTCAATGACGCAGACGGTCGTCGCAACTGTGGAGCGAATGCTGAAACAGGAGAGCGGAGGTGGCGAGGCATGAGCAAGCGCGTGGCGTTGGTTTGCGGGTCGTTTCACCGCGATGAAGTGGAACGCATGCTTGCCTTTGCATCGGATGAAGCCGCCTTTCAGGGTTTGGAGGTCGGGGAAATCGTTTGGGTCCCCGGGTCCATGGAGGTCCCGCTTGCCCTCGATCGGCTCCTCAATACCCACGACGCTGCGGCCTGTCTCGGGATTATCGAAAAGGGCGAAACCCAACACGGCCTCGCCATGGGTCAAGCGGTGATCAAGAGCATTGTTGACCTCCAACTCAAGCACGACAAGCCCATTGGCCTCGGTATCATAGGGCCTGGTGCTGAACCCCATCATATTGAACCGAGGCTTGAGCCACACGCACGCGCCGCGATGCGAGCCGTTCTTGACCATTGATTCGAAGTCAGAAAAATTCATCAAACCTCCAAGCGAGGAGGATGCATGTCATTTGCGTTTGACGATGAGGGCGCTATCATCCGACTTCAAATGTCGGAAAAATTTGAGTTCTCATTTCTGTTTACAGACAATCCAATTCAGAACTACATCCTCAATAAACCTGCAATGAGCATGATTTTCGAGAATGATGATCGACTCTTGCACTGGCTCGCAGGGGAAATGGCCATGGCGTATGTGAAGATGCATCATGGAGAATATCTTGAGGACATCCCTGAGAGCCAACATCCTTCCGTAGTCGTTGGATTTTTGACGTTAGAATCCAGTGAGAGCGAACAAATTCGTGATGCCATTGAAGATTTGGAAGAACTCGTGTACCCCAACTTCAAGCGACACCTCAAGGGTAGCAAAGTGTTCGAAATTCGCAGAGCAAGAATTACTCAATTATACACTCATAATGAATTGTTCAGAATAAAGAACGAGGTTGAAGGAATACCAGAGATGAAGAAACTTGCAAGAGGATTCGGACCAAGTCATTCCTACACCGACGAGCAAAAGAACGCAATCGAAATTTGGGCTTTACATCACCCCGAACATGTCAAAATTTGACGCTCAAACACGTTCCATCTCGTCTGACTGAGAGGGGAGCCGTTGTGTATGGGAGCAACCACAACGCTACACTTCTTTGCCCATCACAGGAACTTGAATTCTTTTCATTGCCCCGAATCTTTAATCCCCCAGCAAGGAGTGGCCGAAGCATGCTCAAGATGTCCAAGGCCCTTTTTTTGTGTCTGCTCATGGTGTTGCTTCCGCTTTCAGGGTGTACCCTCAATCCAGTTGACGGTACAGAGGGGGCTGCCGAATGCTCCACAACGAACACAGACGAGTTGCTTTGCCTAGACATCGGAATGCCTGACGAGCAAGGGATTCTTCGTCCACCTGTTCCAGCCAGCGATGCTCATGGCGATCATCGCAACCAGGAGGATGCACATGACCATGAGGACCATCAAGTCGATGAAAACCAAACCAATTCCACTCCCAGCCGATTCAACCACATCGAAGCGCCCCCAGGTCCAACGGGCCCAGCGGGTTTGAGTTTCACCCCAACGTGCACCTCTGACGATTTGGTCCCCACCCCATCAAGCAGTGATTTGATTGATTATTTGTCAGCATCAACGCTCAATTGTTTGCGGTACATTTGGTACGCTGATGCCGCCGTCACCTTTGCAATGGAAGATTCAATGTTGATGTCCATTGCAAATCATCTGGCCTCAGAGGCACCAAACTTCGACGGCACCAATGCAAATGGCACACTTCAACTCATGCATTTCCTGCGAACTGCGGGTTACCATGACTACTACAACGCCATTCCAGCCATCGCACCTACGACCGTTCAAGAGATCGAGCAAGTGGTCCTCGCCTACAGAGACATGCCGACGTTGTTGCTGATGACGCCCGATGCGGGAAACATCCTCTATCAGTTCGTCAACGTCGCTGATGTCTATGATTTGGCTTACCTTGTCGTTGATTTGCACGCATCTGGACTGGATGCACTTCACAACCCAACGGCCTTTGCGAGCTATCCTCAAAAGCTTGCGATTCACGGCATCCTCGCCTCAATCTCACGCCAGTTTCAAGTGACCGATTATCACACCCATCCATCCATTGACAATGTCACATCCAATTTGAGTAGGTATGCAGTTGATGGCGACATGTCTATACAAAATTCAGGAAATACGTGGGCTGTCAACAACGCCATTTGGGCCCTTAGGAAGCATTCATTCGAAGGCCCGGACCTGTACGCGGATGGATTTGCCGCCCTCGTGCAAGCTCAAACGGTTCATTTTGCCGCCTCAAGTCAGGCGTTGACCACACCGTTTTTGTGGTCGACAAAGGTCCTTGACCTGTATTACGATTGCAACCATCCAGCCGTGAGTCATTGCATTGACGATGTGGTCCCTATTCTCGAAGCGCAACTTTTCCCCTACACCTACGAATTTGATGACGGCACCATGGTGGTCAGAACCTCTATCTCCATGCAGGAAGTTCAACCACTCTACCATGCGTCAAAGGAGGTGCAATCTCAATTCAATCGGTTAACGAGCACCATCCGGCCTGTTGATGACGATCCAAACGGCGTCCTGACCATGGTCATTTACGGATCAAGGGCTGAATACCAAGCCTACCAAGGCTTCCTCTACGGCCTGAGCACGTCAAACGGCGGCATCTACATCGAGCCTTGGGGGACGTTCTTTACCTATCAGAGAACGCCGCAAGAAAGCATCTACACCCTTGAGGAATTGTTTCGCCATGAGTATGTCCACTATCTCGTTGCACGTCACCTGATTGAGGGCATGTGGGGACAGTCTGGTTCGATCTACGATGGTGGGCGAATGGTTTGGTTTGACGAGGGCCTTGCGGAATACCTGACATGGAGTACAGACGATCAAGGTATTCTTCCGCGAAAAATCTTGGTGGAACAGATTGCAGATGACGGTGCAAATCGGATGACGGTCAATGAAATACTGAACGCCGACTATTCGTCGGGATTCAAATTCTACCGATACGGTGGCATGTTCTTCCACTATCTCCAAGCTCACCATCTGGGTGAATTGTTGGCCTTGCTCGATCATGCTCACAACGGTGATGTTGTGGCCTTTGATTCAGCCGTTGCAGCCATGGCGGCTGATACGAACATGGAGGCTGGCTACCAATCGTATCTCGATGATATGGTGAACAATGTCTCCCTCATGGACAACCCTTTCACGCAGTATCCAGACCCTGCAACCGCAACACCACTCAATCTCGAAGACCTCGCAGATGAATTCCCAGGGCAGTACCAAAATTGCAGTGTGTCGGTCATCGACACCAATCCACGTTTCACTTGTGGCGGTGTCGTTGCAACATCCACCTACCCAACCATTCCAGAAGCAGAGACGCTCTGGCTGTATTTTGATGCAGAACTCTCGGACATTCAAGCTCACCTGAAGACCTTACAAGGTGTGAACAACTTTGAACAGGTCACGTGCCGATTTTCTGGAATCCGAGTTTTGCCGGTCAACAATCAAGCAACGTATTACGCCCTTGCAGACTATCATTGCGATGGCCCGATGGAACCGGGCACCTACACTCGGGCTGACCCCGTAACCCACATTGATGCGAACATGGACCTGTTGCGGCTGACGACCGGACAAGAATGCGTTGAACAGACCGCAGGTGTGGTTCACTGCACAGACAACCTTAGCACCCCCCTCTTCCCCTTGGGAACCGACTACACTGTGATGTTGGAACGATTCATGCGAGACATCAAAGAAGTGGAAAATCAGCTCTACGCAATGAGCCCATCATACTACAACGACCTTGACTGCGATGTTATCGGGACTCCTATCGAGCACGAGTCTACCAACAGCAATGGCGTGTATGTCTACGGAAATTTCGGCTGCACCGTCATTCTTTGAAGATTGGATTCAACTTCATGTTCGAGCATCAACCTCGTGCGTATCGAGGTCGATGTGCACTCCATTGGCCTTCAGGAGGTCGATGACAAAGTGGATGGTTTCCGTCGGGAGGTCTTCTGGAGGATGAATGCCCTTCTCAAAGAGGTCCTGTTGGCACCAGGCCTTTACGCAAGCAAAGGTCACGAGGCCCGTTGTCCGCGCCATGCTTGAATCGCCGTCCAAGCCACGGTCTTCAACGGTCCATACTCGTGTTTCTTCGCCGCTGACAACCCTGACCTCCATCCAGGTGAATTCCGGTCGCTCGGGGTCAAAACGCCAAGCCTCAACCAATTCGTCAGGTGATCGGTCGGTGACTTGGTAGCGTTGGATGTGGCCGGGCCAGCGAACCGTGTATTCGCCCATGGACGTGACTGGCATGGCGGTTAACGAGCGTAAACCATCGGTGAGAAAGGCTTCCATCTCACGCCCGTTGGCATTGATGGTGTGAAGGTCGGACATGGCGGGTACCACGACCACGTTTCCGTCCCTCACGATTCGGGCAGGGCGCGTGTATTCAGCGATCACGTCATGTGGCGAAAAGGGAGCCATGTAGGACCACCTGTCGTCAGGTTGGGCCGGATTTCCCCCGACTTTGATGGTGACTTCGTCAAGATGGCCCAATTCTTTTGCTGCGAGGGCTACCAACATGTTGGACAACCCCGGGGCAATACCAACATCCCAGAGCACGGTGCTGCTACCGTTTGGTAGAACATCGGGCGTGGTCTCGCTAAAGGAGAGGTCGACGATTCGGTGCCCGTTGTCATTCAAGCTCCGAAGCACCTCATGGCCGATGGAGCCGGGAACCATGTTCACGATGAGGTCGGCGGCTGCGTGGTCGGCTTCCGTGGCGCTGGTGTGATGGAAGGTAGCTGTGGTGCTGCGTTCAACAACATCGTAGAGATGGACATTGAAGCCTTCCTCGACCAATTTGCGGGTGACGAAGGAGCCGACGAGGCCTCCACCGAGGCAATGAATTCTCATGCTGCAGGCTTCATGAGACGAGATTCAAATGTTACGATGGGCCACATGTGCCCGTTTGTTCGAGCGCAAGCGATTATCAACCACGAAGGAATGGGGGTTTCATGAGCATCCTAACCGCCTATGAAGCAGCCTTTGAATCCGGAGACAAAGCAGCCCTTGACGCCGTTATTCACGACGATTGCAAGTTCTACCCGCATGTCGGCGGGGCTGTGATGACCAAGGGCGATATCATGGCGTTTGCAGGTACGGGCGCCGTGCGAACCGAATCCCACCGCATCTTGTTTGAAAACGATGAAGTCGGCGTTGGCCATTCCATCGCTCACTTTGCAAACGGCTCAACATCGGAGGCCGTCCTGGCGTTCTATCGATTCCAAAACGGCAAGATCATTCACGTTGAAACCGGCGCCACACCCCTCAGCGATGACTACCAGCTCATTGGTCAGTGACTCCATTCACGAACGGAAGGATTGGGTCAAAGCAACGGCCCAATTTGGACACCGAGAAGGAGGACAACCGTCGCACACACGGTGATCAAAATGTTGTCATCGATGGGTCCAAACTCATAGCGCTCAACGAACGTGGCAACGGTTGCAGCGAGCAATCCCCAAACGGGGATGCTTGGGTCCCCGGCCTTGGCTGCAAACCATCCCAGCGGTGCGCTGACGATGAACATGAAGACGTTGCCAATGGGGCTTTTGGACCGCTTTCGCACAATGGCGTTGCGAACCACGCCGGTCACGCCGTCACCAAAGGCCATGAACAACGACGGGACAATGGCCAACCACGGGTCGCCAACCAACCACCAAATGAGCGAGATGGACATCCACCACATCAAACCGAATTTGACATCGTTCTGGTTTTGTTCCGTTTGAAACCAGTGCATCACCACGCCCGCCCGGTGCGAGGCGTACAAGAGAGCCGTGAGTAAAATTCCGCAGACCATGGGATACCATACATCGGTGAACAGAAACGGGACGCTGAGTGATCCCACGCCGCCCGCAAACATATGGACAATTTTGCGGTTGTAATACACCGCTCGAATGTGCTCCATGCCTCGATTGACCATCATCGAGTAGGGGATTTTCGTGGCGAAGAGAACTGCCATGACATAGACCCCCATTCCCAAAGCGGCTGCCAACTGTGAGACCATGAAAAGGACCACGAGCGCACGGCTCTATTCCTTTTTCCTCCAGCCGAGAGCCGTAGGCGAATCTTCAAACACCCCCGTTCTTCACCGAAGGCTGGGAAGCAGCATGTCCGAAGTACGCAATGTTATCATCATCGGGTCAGGGCCTGCAGGCTACACGGCTGGCCTCTACACCGGACGCGCCATGCTCAACCCGCTCATGTTCGCAGGCTACATGTCCGGTGGCCAATTGATGCTCACCAGCGACATCGAAAATTTCCCCGGGTATCCCGAGGGCATTGGTGGTCCCGAGATGATGATGCAACTGCGAGAGCAGGCCGAACGCTTCGGTCTTGAAGTTCAAGATCGCAACGTCGACGAAGTTGACATGTCGGAGCGTCCGTTCAAAGTCATGGTTGAAGGTGAGACGTTCCTGACGCATTCCATCATCGTCTGCACCGGTGCGGAATCGTTGTGGCTGGACGCACCGGGTGAAGCCGAACAGAAAGGACGGGGCATCTCAACATGTGCTACGTGCGATGGTGCTTTCTTCCGTGACGAGCACGTTTTGGTGATTGGAGGAGGTGACTCGGCGTGTGAAGAGGCCACGTTCCTCACTCGGTTTGCCAGCAAGGTCACCTTGATTCACCGCCGTGATGTCTTCAAAGCCTCGACCATCATGTATGAGCGAGCGGCCAACCATCCAAAAATCGAGATTCGAACCTTCCGCCAAGTCAAAGAGTGGCTTTCGAACGAAAAGGGCCTCTCCGGCGCCGTGCTTGAAAACACCCAAGACGGCACCACAGAGACGATTGAAGCAACGGGCGCTTTCATCGCCATCGGTCACACGCCCATCACCGATTTCCTCGGCGGACAGGTCGAGACCGATGAAAACGGGTACTTGATTCACAAAGAACATACCATGACCTCAGTTCCTGGCGTCTTCGCTGCTGGAGATGTCGTCGACACCCGCTACAAGCAAGCCATCACGGCAGCAGGCATGGGATGTTCCGCTGCCATCGACGTTGAGAAGTGGCTTGAAGAGAACGTTCACTGAGGCCGTTTCCTTCTTGGGGGGGTGGCGCATGGGCGGTCCATGGTTGATGTTGCGCGGCATGCACGGCACATCACCCTGCCCGATGTTGGTCTGGAAGGCCAACAACGGCTTCAAACATCAAGCGTGTTGATCATCGGGGCCGGTGGATTGGGTTCGCCGGCTGCGCTCTATTTGGCCGCAGCGGGTGTCGGCCGATTGGGGTTGGTTGACAACGACCGTGTTGAACTGAGCAATCTTCAACGGCAGGTGTTGCACGCAACCAGCGATGTCGGCAAGCAGAAAGTCGCTTCTGCGAAAGCCACACTGAACGCCATCGACCCGGCGGTTGAGGTCTTGACCTATGCCACTCGCCTTCATCCGGGCAATGCCCTTGAACTGCTCGAGGGCTGGGACTTGGTCATCGATGGAACCGACAACCTACCGACTCGATACCTGATTGACGATGCCTGTTCACTGCTTGGCCAGCCTTGGGTCTACGGGTCCGTGTTCCGATTCGAAGGGCAAGTCTCGCTGTTCAATCATAACGGTGGGCCATCGTATCGAGACCTGTTTCCCGAGGCACCTCCAGCCGAAGCGGTTCTAAATTGTGCAGATGCTGGCGTGTTTGGCGTTCTTCCCGGTATTGTGGGCGTCTTGCAGGCCACCGAAGCGATCAAACTTCTTCTCGGCTTCGAAGCCTCATTATCCGGTAAACTGCTTCTCTACGATGCGATGACGATGGAGTTCAGTACCCTGTCTTTTGAACGCAATGAGAACCGGCCGAAGGTTGAGGACCTCTCGGCTGCCGCTGCTTTACAGGATGACGAGGCATGGTGCATGACTCCTAACGATGTTGACAAGGGGGCGCAAAAACAAAATTCTCCCCAGCCTGCCGACTTGAACATGTTCAACCAAATCTCGATGGCCGAAGTGCTCGAACGACGTGCTGATGGATGGGAGCCATTCATTCTTGACGTTCGGTCGGACGGCGAATACCAAGAGGCTCGGATCAACGGATGCCACCTGCAGATTCCTCACACCCACGTGCTAGCAGTTGTGGATGAACTTCCCAAAAAAACCGATATCCTGATTCACTGCAAGAGTGGCATGCGCTCCCAATTGGCTGCCATTGAGCTCATCAAAGCCGGTTGGGCCGCAGAACGCCTGTACAATCTTGAGGGCGGCATCATGGCGTGGAAGATGGCGAGCCCAGAAGACATCGTCAGTTGAGGTCTGCGACCCCCGTTTCCCTGTTCTGATGTTCAGCGCTGACAGGTATTCCTCCCGTTCGTTCTTCATGAAAATCAACACCTGCCGAATTTCGTTGGGGTGAGGTTGAAAGCAACTCACACCTTCCTTTTACCACGGAGGGGATGGAAATGGCCAGCATTATCATCGCCGACGAAAACGAAGGCCGACGGAATTTGCTCGCCAACACCTTTGAGCGAGAAGGGTACGACGTCACCCGACTCAGCACCCTCAGTCAAGCCGAGGCCACAGCGCCAGCCGTTCTGCCTGATGTTCTCCTTTTGGAGGGGGAATGGAGCCAGGGAAGCGCCCTGGACAGCTGTCAAACCATGTCCGGTCAACCGAAGTTTCGGACAGCGACGCGTGTGGTGGTGCTGTCACGGACCACGGCCCCTGATTTTCTCTCGTCAGCCGCAACGGCAGGGGTTGCTGAGGTCATTGGTAAACCGATTGACATGAACCAGTTGATCGCTCAGGTTCAGCGTCACGCTGCCAAGCAATTTGTTCCGCCGCCCGCCGATGTAAGTGCACCGACAGGCGGCGGTTTTTCCGGACAACGATTTGATGTTGGCATGACGATGAACGACAGCCAGTGGGCACTACCGATGCTGCGGCGGCTGGTTGAATCGGGCAACATTGACGAGGATTTTGTCGCCTCCATCCGGGAGGAAATGGGTGAAACGGAGGACGAAGAAGAGGCGGGACTTTCGGCGACATCCATGACCACCATGGTGCGTTTGGCGCTCAATCGTCTCGTCGGTAGCGGAGAGGGGTTGCAAGAACCTCCCGTACCTTCCCAAGCGCCTCAACCCGAGGTTAAAGATTCCAAAGCACCGTCGTTCAAGGACCTCAACAAAGGTGCGACGTTGGGTCAGGGAGCGACCTCAAAAACGTCGGGCAGCGGCATGAAGAGTGCGATGGAAGACATCCTTGAAAAGCAGGCTGAAGACATTGCGCAACAAGTTGAGAACGACATGGAAGGCATCCTTTCCGAACAGCCCGACTATGTTTCGCTGCTCGAGGAGGAAAACAAAGTTCCCGTTGACCCCGAAACGGTTGAACTGACACGACTTACAGCGCAAGTGCTGCACGAATTGATGGAGGCGCTTCAGCGACCGGGGGCACTCTCCGACCTCACCTTGCTGACGCAAATCGAAGATGCGAGCCAAATGACTGCCGATGTCCTTGATGCCCTTCCGGCCAAGGAGGAAGAGGAGTGACGCCCTCGAAATCGATGCACAAGCGTGCCTTCTTAGCTTTGGTTTTGGCGTTCTTCGTGAACTTCCTCGGTTATGCCTACATCGTGCCCATTTTACCTGCGTGGCAATCGCTGTTTTCACTCAACGCCACCCAAGCCACACTGTTGGTTTCTTTATGGGCCGTACCGCTGTTTCTGCTCGGCCCAGTAACGGGCCGCATCACGGACCGATTTGGTTCGGGTCGGACCATCTTCGTCAGTTTGGTTCTGCTATCGGGTTCAAGTTGTTTGTACATCGTGGCGACGAACGAACTGGTCGGTCGCCCCTTCCTTCTCTTGGCGATAGCACGTCTCCTCCACGGCGCGTCCGGTGCGACCATCATGACGGCAGGCTTGGCGTCTGCTTCCCAGTTGTGGCCAACCAACTTCGGTGAGCAGGCTGGAAAGTTGCTCGGTATTGCGGCGATTGGCGGATTGTTTGGTCCTGTCCTTGGCGGCGTGTTGTTCACATGGGGCGATGCAACCGCCTTTTTGGTACTGGCCTGCTTGACGTTGGCCGTTTGTCCGGTGGTCTTGCTCGCTATCAAAGACATTGGGGGGCCGAGTGAAACTGCATCGTCCACCGTTTCGGTTCGAATTTTCTTTGACGACCCGATTCTCTTCCGCGTCGGTGTGCTGCTTGCCATCACCACGGTTGCAACGGGGGCTTTGGAAGCAGGTGTCCCCCTGTTTCTCGATGACAGCCTGGGTCTTTCCTCGGCTGAAATAGGTGGCGTGTTGTTGGTCATGGTGTTGATGCAGGGCATCGGCTCGGTCGTGTGGGGTCGTTTGGTTGACAAAAAAGGACCAACACGATACATGATCATCGGGTGGACCTGTGTTGTTCTCTCCCTCCTTGGCGTCGGTATCGTGGGTGCGATGGTGACGGGTGAGGTGGCCGTTTTCGGCATGATTGCCCTTCTCGGGGGTTTCCAGTTTTCCATCGCAGCGGCCCAAATTCCGATGCTTCCGATGATCGATACGGCGACCAATCGGGCCCTTGGCGAAGGAAATCCCGGTTTGGCTTTTGGAGTGTTTGGTGCGGCGTGGGCCGCTGGAACCATCCTCGGTCCGTTGCTCGTTGGGCCTGTTTTCGATGTGTTTGGGTCCTGGTCGTTGGCGCTGGGTGGCTTGGCGATCCCTGCAGTGGGTGCGTTGCTGCTGACCCTGGCCAACAAGGAAATGCTCGGTGAGTGCTACGATACGGAAATTGCCAAGCGCAAGCAACGGGCTGCCCTTGTGGAGTGAAGCCTTCATTCCATCAAAGAAGAGGATTGAAACCACCCATCCCCTGCGAAGTGCGGGGACAGACCGTGGCGCAGGGAGACCTTCCAGAAATCTTCGGCAAAGAATGGCGCCCCGAGGCCCCGTTGGATTTTGTTCAACCCCTGCCAAAAGACGCCGCCCGGAGCGAAGTCTTGTCGTTCGTTGCTCAGCAGCACGACGCCCACCTCTTCTTGGTCGCCAATGTGTGGGATCACATGATTGAATCCGAACCCGAGACGTTTGAGGGCCCTTCCTGGCTGACATTTTCAACCCGATTTCTCGAAGGGCTTGAGCGTGGTTTGAAAAAGCAAATGAAAACAACGCTCGGTGACGAACTTGAACGTGAAGTCATTCCTCGTCGCAGCATGGATTTGATGCTCGAACGACGGCGCGCCCATTTTCTCATCGACATGCGATTGATGTTGCGTCGTTTGGCGCACTACATGGCCATCGGCATCGACTTGCGACTTGAATGGCAACGTTTGATGACACGAACCCGCTGCCTCGACACGGCCCTCAAAGACATCTTCACCGAAGGTGTTGAAACCCCTGACGGCGGTCGGTTTGGAGGCAAGGGCTTTCGCTCAACTTGGCAGGAGGGCGTCGTCGCCGTTGCCACCGCATTAAGACGCCAGCCAGACGCTCCTCCTGACGCTCGTCCCGGCGACGGCTACGACGGTGATGTCGTCGCTCCAATGATTCGGGACATTGGTCTTGGTCTTGCGATGGGCGATACCCCGCTGGATGTCATGGCAGCCAACCTCGGCAAGGTTGGTTCAAACCAAAACGGAGGTTGGGACGACGCAGGTGGCCGGGACCTTCACGTTGGTGCTTGGCACGTGGGTGTGCTGCCTCCGACAGCCCCGCTCCCCATCGCCAGCGCCACCATGACCGGCCTTGCGTTTGCAGGGTGGAGGCAAGGGCTCGACCGATTCCATGTCGCGTGCATCGGCGAAGGTTCCTCCTCCAGCGGAGAGTTTTGGGAAGCCATGAATTTCGCCGGGGCACGCGGTCTGCCCATCACCTATATTCTGCAAAACAACCAGATTGCACTGGATACACCTCCTGCAAAACAATCCGGCGTTGAGTTGTGGGCGGACAAAGCCCGCGCAATGGGTTTCCCGGCGTGGACCATCGACGGGTCTGACCCCGCCGCGTGGCACGCGTCTGCTGCGGTTGCTCGCGAGTTCTCCATGAACGGAGGCGGCCCAACGCTCATCCACGTTGAAACCATGCGGGGATGCGGCCACGCACATCATCATGACGACCTTTACCTCGGGAATCCAAGCGGTACACCGCCCGGCTACGTTGACAAGGATTTGTTGGCATACTGGGAGGCCAAAGACCCCCTTCCGACCCACCGTTCACTGTTGCTTGATTTGGGCGTGGACGAGGCCCTCCTCACCACCATGGAAGAAGAGGAGGAAGCCGCTGTGGCCGAAGCGCGCTCGGCCTTGGATGCCATGGATTGGCCGCAGCCAGAAACCGTCACGAAAGGCGTCACTTCCCTCAACGATGCTGATACCCATGAAACGCACCATGCTCGCCTTCGCGGGGGTCATCACCTCGAACCAGTCCCTTCACCGCTTGACCTCGGTCAGCAAGCGTGGTCCTACGCCGAGAAAGGAGGATGGACCTACGCAAGAGCCATTCAACAAGCCATGGCCGACATCGCCACGATGCACGGCGACGATTGTGTGTTTATCGGGGAAGACATGGAAGTTGCCGGTGCATTCGGCATGAACATGGCTCTGAAAAACGCAGGTCATGAATCAAAATTGGTGGACATGCCGTTGTGTGAAGCCGCCATTGTCCACACGGGTGTCGGGGCAGCCTTGTCAGGCATGAAACCCATGGTCGAAATCCAATTCGGTGGCTTCGCTGCATTGGGTTTCAACGCTCTCGTGAACAACGCCTCCATGCTTCGTTGGCGTTGGGGGGCTGATTGTCCGATGACGGTTCGCATACCCCTCGGGGCGCGTACGCGCTCGGGGCCGTTCCACGCCAACATGATCGAGTCGTGGTTTGCCAACGACCCCGGACTCGTGGTGCTGGCGGCGGGGACCCCACAGGATGCCTACGATTTGCTGGTCGAAGGGGCCCATCTCCCCGACCCTGTTTTGTTCCTTGAACACATCGGCCTCTACGGCTTGCGAGGTGGCCAAACCGGATGGGGGATGAACATTAACCAAGACGTGGACACCCAAACGGTGCAGGAGCACATCAAGGCTGGTACCCGTTACAAACTTGGAAAGGCGGAGGTCATTCGGGGCGGACGGGATGTCACCTTGGTGACTTGGGGTGCGATGATTCACATCGCCTTGGAGGCCGCAGCCTTGCTGGCGCAGCAAGGCATCGAAGTTGAAATCGTCGACCTCCGGACGCTGCTGCCGTTTGACGCAGAAACATGTGTTGCTTCGGTGCAACGAACGGGCCGCTTGGTGGTGCTCCAAGAGGGGCAATGGGCCGGAGGGTTGGGCCATACCATCCAATCACGAGTGATGGAATCGTGTTTTTACGAACTTGAATCAGCGCCGGTGGTGATCGGGGCTTTGGACACCCCGGTTCCCTTTTCACCTCCTCTCGAAAACCACACCGTTCCATCTTTGGAGCATGTCGTTGACATGCTCAAGACAACGGTTCAGTCGTGATGTCGCCGGTGTCGGGGAACAACCACTGTTTGATGTCGTAGGCCAACCACGCACCGATGCACGTTGCCGTGAAGTAAAACGGCAGGGTGTACCACAAGCCGTTGAGCAGGTTGGGACCAAACGTCCTGGCAGGATTCATGCTGGCGCCGGTGAGTGGTCCCGCAAGAAAAGCCAACACACCAACCGTCGCTCCCACCCAAAGAGCCACCGCAGGGCGAGATGATGTTCGCTGCACGACAAACAGGATACTTACCATCAGCGCTGCGGTGATGCACACCTCGATGGCGAACCCTTCGAGAAGTGAAAGCTGCGGGTCAACAACGGTCGGCGCCGCTCCCTGAACAAGCAACGATGCACACAAGGCACCCAGGCACTGTGCTCCGATGTAGGGCAGGACTCGCCCCTGCTGCAACGCCCCGTCTCTCCAAAAGGCAATGGAGACGGCTGGGTTGATGTGGGCGCCGCTCCATGGGCCGAACAGCACAATGGCCAACGTCACCACGGCACCAAAGGACAACGAGACCACGGCGTGACTGGCGCCCATGGCGACGCTTCCACAGCCGACACCGACCATAAGGGCGGTCCCGAGAAACTCCCCCAGAACAGCCTTTCGCATGGGCGGGCTACGGTGGCAGGGCTGAAAGGATTCTGCTCGCAACATTCGTACATTTCCCGGTGGGAATGGTCAAGAAGTGGAGCGCTCTCGAAGGACCATGGAGGATGAGGAAGCAGCCCCGGTGATGGGAATTCCTCAACTCGTCCTCAGCAACACCTTGCTCTTGAACGGGGCTCTGTTTCTCGGTATCGTCGCCCTTCATTCAACCATTGAAGACTCGAGAATCGATGGAAATTGGATTTCCCTGACGCTGCTTTTCTTGGCGTTGATGTTGTTGATTAAATCCGCTGATGTCTTCATCGAGGGTGCTAAAGGTCTCGCCTATCGTGCGGGCCTTCCGGAGGTCGTGATCGGTCTGACTATCGTCTCCATCGGGACGTCACTTCCCGAAATTTTGGTCACGTCAACGGCCGCAGCAGATATCCCCTCCAACCCGGAAATCGGCGACCTTGCCATCGGGGGTATTTACGGATCAATTCTCGTCCAAATCACGCTCATTCTCGGCCTCGTCGTGGCGTTTCGAGGTGTGAAAATCCGCCCGTCGTGGTTAAAGCGTGATGGCTTCATCATGTTTTCTTCAATTGTCCTCCTGACGGTGTTCTTGCTTACCGGAGACGGACTCAGCCGTCCCGAGGGGGCGATGTTGATGGCTCTCTACATCGGCTATATCTACTGGCTTTTGTCTCACCGCGAGGAGATTCTTGAGGATGAACTGGGTGACGCCGAACCCATGGAGCGTCGATTGAACCGCACCACGGCATCCTATGCGTTCATGGTTACGATGGGACTGTTGCTGGCTCTCTTTGCTGCGCATCACCTTGTGAACGTCGCCAGCGGTATGGCCTACTCCCTCAATGTCCCGCATGCTGTGATTGGAACAACGGTTTCGGGATTGGGAACCTCGTTGCCGGAACTGACCATCGCCTTCATGGCCGCCAAACGAAGCGAAGGTGTGGCCATTGGAACCCTCATCGGGTCCAACATCACCGACCCGCTTCTCTCCATTGGCTTCGCTGCCATGGTGCATCCGCTAGCACTGACCTCAGGAAGTTATGACCTCACGGTCTTCCTCATCATTCCAGCCACCTTCGTTGGGACCGGTGTCGCCCTCGCTATGATGCGTTCACAATACGAATTCAAACGCTGGGAGGGTGTGGTGTTGATCCTCATTTATGTTGCCTTCGTGGCGCTCCTCCTCGCTGAACGGCAAGGCATCCTCGTTTTGTGAACGAGGCTATCGCTTGGGTCACCAAAGACATCGCTCTTAAGGGAGCGACGCCTCGCCAAAGCATGGTGGACTTCCAACTTGACGAAATGCAGGCGATGCTCAAGGAGCTCGCCCACGAATTCGCCGTTGATGAGGTCCGGCCGCACGCTGAGCACTGGGATGAGACGGCGCACTATCCAAAGGAGGCGATTCAACTCGCTCACGAGATGGGCCTGCTCAACCTCCATATCCCCGAGGCATACGGCGGCGCTGGGCTTGGCTCCATTGAGGAAGTGCTGGTCAACGAAGAACTTGCTTGGGGTGACCCCGGTTTTGCAACGGCAGCGTATGCCACAGCGCTTGCGAGCGCCCCAATCATTACGGGAGCGACCGAGGAACAAAAGGAAGTCTGGCTTCGGAAAATCGCTGAAGAGGGGGCCCTTGCTTCCTATGCGGTGACCGAACCCGGTGCAGGGTCGGACGTTGCTGCCTGCAAGACCACCGCCATCCGCGACGGTGATGAATACGTCATCAACGGCTCCAAGATGTGGATCACCGGTGCTGGCCATGCTGATTTTTTCTTCGTCTTGGCAAAAACAGACCCCGAAGCTGGCTACCGAGGTATGTCGGGTTTTGTCGTCGAGAAAGACGCAGCGGGGTTCTCGCTCGGCAAGAAAGAAACCAACATGGGGCAGCGATGTTCCGATACACGCTCCATCACGTTCGACGATGTCCGTGTGCCGGCAGACCACCTCATCGGTGGCTCTGAGTCGGGTGGTTGGATGAACGCCATGAAAGCCTTCGATATGAGCAGACCAAACATTGCAGCCCACGCAACAGGTCTTGCAAGAGCGGCCTACGAGCATGCCCTTCAGTACGCCCACGAGCGTCAAACCTTTGGCAAACCTCTCCACCAGCATCAAGCCATCCAATTCATGCTTGCAGACATGAAAACCAACATTGAGGCTGCTCGAATGTTGACGTGGAAATCTGCTTCTGAATTTGATGCGGGCGTGCGAAACACCGAATCAGCCGCCCATGCCAAACGCTTTGCTGCGGATATGGCCATGAAGGTCGCCACCGATGCTGTGCAGGTGTACGGGGGCTACGGATATTCGGAAGAGTACCCGGTAGCACGCCTGATGCGAGGAGCCAAAGTGATGCAGATTTACGAAGGCTCATCGCAAGTGCAACGCATGATCATCGGTCGTGAGATCACCAAGGATCTATGACCTGTTACGGCGCTTACGTAGCGTTTCCTCGATGCCCCAAATCTGGTCGTCATCGTGATGCCAAGGAACATCTTCTTCCTTGACGGCATGATGATGGTCGTGGTCAGCAAACCACTCATCAAACGCCATGTCGTTGGCCAAATCCTGCTGGACCCTGATGTCTTCACGGATTTCGAACAGGCTCGGCGTCGCTTCCTCACAGGGCCGATTGTAGTATTCCTCAAAGGGATCCTCCATGTCCTGGTGCGGCATCCAGACGTCCTCGAGTAAAATGACACCTTCTTCACTGAACTGGATGACGTCTTTGAGCGCCTCCCTCGGTTGAACAATGAATTGTGAAAGAAGGGGAATTCGCAGCGAAGTCGCTTTGTCGCTTCGTAGCGACAGGGCCAGCGCACCGAGTTGGTCCCCAATAGGAAGGTCTCTGGCCTCGTTACGAGGACCGATACAAATGGAGACGGCGTAGGAATTCTCGTCGATGACATCTTTCTTTCTTGTTCCGCCAAGCACATGGATGCTGAAGACCGTTTCATCAACGAGGCCGTAGCCATTGAGCCATTCTTCCTGGTCGTGTATGGTGGTGTCGATTCTGTACCACCGGCGGGAGTTTCCCTGCACGAAAACGGTTGGAATCAGCGCCTTGGGTTGGTCAATGAACATGTACGGCGACATTGAGACGATGGAACGAACGAACTCAATGGAGCGGTCATGTGCAGCACGTCGGTCTTTTGACCAATGTCCAGGGGGTGACCACGGTACCATCCTCCGTGAATTTCTTTGAGTGTATTTGAACCTCAACGACACCAAAGGCAATGAAGCACGACAACGAGCCCGTTTCATGGCCGGAACCACCCCCTCAGCCATCGTCCTGGCGGGTGGAGAAAGCAAACGCTTGGGTCGGGCCAAAGCGCTCGTTGAGGTCTGCGGGACAACGATGCTTGAATGGGCCATCAAGCACCTCCAAACAGCGGGATGCGACCCGATTGTGGTCGTCGCCCATCCGACCCTTGTGGCCCATTTTGAATCCTTGGCGACCGGGGCGGTGGTCGCTGAAAACCCGCATCCTGAACGAGGACGAACCGGAAGTTTGCAGGTGGGTATTCGGTCATTGAGGTCGTCGAACCATCAACCTACGTCGGTCATCATGGCACCGGTTGACCGCCCGGGGTGGAACGCCGCCCTCGTGAGGAAACTGCTGGACCACGGCGGTTGTGCTTGCCCTCAGTCCAACGGACGTCGTGGACATCCAGTTTTGCTCAACGGTCAAGCGATTGACCGTATCATGTCGTCAGATGCCGACGAACCGCTCCGAACTTTGGTGTCGTTTGAATCGGTTGACCTCGAGGCGCCGTGGCTTTCGTTGAACATTGATACCGTGCAGGATGTTGAAACACTGCAGTCAAGAGAATCCGAACTCCTCGCCTATTTTGGCGAGGGCGAAGGGATATGAGGGCCGTCCGATGAGGACAGGCCATGACCGCTCAGGTGCTCGCTTGGGTCTTGAGCGAGTTGCACCACCGTCGCAGTGTGGTCTTGGCTTCTGTTTTGACCACGTCGGGCAGCGTTCCCGGAAAGACAGGCGCCCGGCTGGCCATGTCAACGGGCGAGGAATGGGTTGGCACCGTTGGCGGAGCAGGTCTGGAAAACATCGTGCTGAATCGGTGCCGCGAACTCCTCGCTAAGCCAACAAAACCCTTCGCTGAGGTCGTGACCTACGGATTGAACAAAGGGGCGAAGGGCTATGAAGTGACGCCGCTTGATTCGCTGTGCGGAGGTCGGGTGACGATTTCCATTGAGGTGATGATGCCCGTGCCCCACGTTTACATCATGGGCGGCGGTCATTGCGGTGAAGCACTCGCGGAAAGCCTTGACCGACTTGAATGGGCCCATTCCATTCACGATACACGACCGGACTATGCCTCAGAAGAACGCTATCCACATGCGGTCGAACGGTCCTCTCTTCCCGTTGAGTCTGTCTTTGAGGGTGAGTCCATGGCTTCTATCAATCGATTTTCAGACATCATCCTGCTGGGTCATGACTGGGCTGAAGACCAAACTCGGTTGTTGGCCATCCTCCATCTTGTGCATGAGGGCAAAGGGCAACTGAACGGGGAATCCGCACCACGGGTGGGCGTCATTGGAAGTCGCTCAAAATGGCAAGCATTTGAAGCAGCATGCCTTGAGCGAGGCCTGCCGCAATCCCTCTTGGACCAAGTCATCTGCCCCATTGGGTTGAACATTGGGGCTCAGACGCCTCAAGAAATTGCCGTTGCCGTGGTCGCTCAAATCATGGCAGCGCACAAAGGCACCTCTCCGAATGAACCGACATGGCGTCATTCATGAGTGGCGAAGACGTGTTCTCTGAAATATTTCAATTCCTCAATGGACTCAAGCACGTCATCGAGGGCCAAATGGGCTCCTTTCTTTGGATACCGAGGAACTTCGGGGTGCCATCGTCGGGCAAGTTCCTTGACGGTGGAAACATCGATCATGCGATAGTGGAGATAGTCAAGCAGTTCAGGCATTTCTTTTGCCAAAAATTGACGGTCGTTCCAAATGCTGTTGCCACAAAGCGGGGCCGTGTTCGCATCGACCCATGCTTTGAGGAAATCGAGCGTTGCTTGTTCTGCTTCGTGAACGGGCACGCCCTCGGAACGCATTCGGTCAACGAGACCGCTGCCGTGATGGTGTCTCGTGTTCCATTCATCCATGCCCTCAATGAGGTCTTCAGCGACCGAAATGGCAAGATTTGGCCCCTGTGCGAGCACATTCAAGTCGCCATCGGTGACCACCGTAGCAATTTCAATGATGGATTCGTTTTCAAGGTCAAGCCCTGTCATCTCAAGGTCCATCCAAACCATGCGGTGGCGTCGTTCTTCCATGCACCCAACCCGTGAACGGGGGGACTTTGTTCTTCGCAGAGGGCAGACTCAGTTGCTGGTCTCTTCCGGGTCTTCAAACGTCAACATGATTTGACCCGTGGGTCCGAAGGCAACCACTGGAAGGTATCCCTCGTGTGGCGTGGTTTGCAGCGTCGCAATGATGTTGTTGACAGCTTCCTTCGGCAGTCGGAGTGCGAACCCTTCCCCTGTACTCAACAAACCGCTGTGGCTTGGAACAGGTTCGGCTTCGGGTACCTCACGACCATCCATTTCTTCATCCCCTTCTTCATGTTCATCATCGACATCATCTTCT
>JAYPIL010000021.1:0-5460 GCA_038127845.1 Candidatus Poseidonia sp. | reverse complement strand
CTTCTTCATGTTCATCATCGACATCATCTTCTGACGCCTCTTCTTCATCATCAAGAGCTATCACTTCGTTTTCCTCCTCCTCCTCCGAGTCCGGCAGTTCGCCTTCGGGTTCAGTCTCATGCGGTGGTTCTGCATGCTGAGAGGCAGGCGTTTGTCCAGCAGTTTGCGTGTAGATGGTGTCCTCTTCGTTCATCCGTTGCATGAACAGGAATCCAAACCCGAGGGCCACCATGCCCATGAGAACGAACCCAACCGCACCAAACAGTGCGTTTTCAAGAGAATTGGCAAACAAAAATGCGGTCACGATGGAACCGTAGCCGCCCAATCCACGGCGCCAACGAGCATCGTTTTCTTCTCCAAAGCCCTGAACGCCAATGACGATCAGATAGACCGTCATCAAGAGGTAGGCGATGGACTCAAGGTCGACATTGTTGAAGGCGACAAAGATGCCGATAATGGAGTAGGACACGCCAGCAATGCCAAGTCGGTCCATGAAGGAAAAGAAGACTTCATCGGATTCCCAGGTAATCGATTCCCAATCGTAGACCAAATCATCTTTGGCAGACAGCAGCGTCAAGATGATGCCTTGAACGGCCAGGGTCATGCCTGCGATGGTGGTTCTTTGGTCCTCGGTTCCAATCTCGCTTTGCACCATGATGTTGACGATGCTGAAGGACATCAAAATGGGCAACAGGAGCATGCTGTTGACTTGTCCGTTTTTCAGCGCTGAATAGGCGATGATGGCCAAGCCGAATACCGGACCGATTCCGAAGAAGATTGAGTAGCCAGCGATGTAGCCAAGCGCTCCAATTTGAGCAGCCAGCGCAGCCGTTGAATCCTGTGAGCCCTTCTCATCATCGTCTGCGGGAGCCGTCCGAAAGAGACGGTTTTGGGTATGCAGGATGGCCATCAAGCTTCCTGCAACACCTGTCAGCAAACCGCTCCAACTCGCAGCGTCACTGTCGCTGATGGGCTGGAAGGTCTCGCTGAGCGAGAATCCAATGAACAAGGACATGAACAACAGGCCGAGGGTGTAGGGCAGCGCCGCACTTTTGTCGGAATACCACAGATAGGGAATGAACATCAACGTTGCCAAGGTTGGAATCCAATAACCGTCTGGCAGACACGAGAGCAAACCGAGGCTGAACCACAACAGGGAGAGAATGGCCCACAGCGAAGTATCGTTGTCTTCGTCATGGTACATGCTGAACAGATTGAAAGTCATGTGGCCTGTTACAAACACACCAATGATGGCGAGGAACGGTCCCTCATGCGAGTCAAGAAGGTACGAACTCAAGCCGCTGGGGAGCATTTCAACGACCATCGTAAGGATGCCGTTGTTCCACCATGTTTCTCCAGGGAGAAGAAGTACAAGCGGTACGAGGAGTGTCACGCCGTTGAGCTGATGGCGAACGGTTCGGACCGCCACCAACGATAGAATTGGCAACATCAACAGCCCGCCCGAGGTGTCAAGGATGGCCAGCACCATGAGCATGAAGTAGGTCACACGATCTGCATCCCTGCTCAAACCCTCAAGGTCCAAGCCACGTTTGGCGATGACAGCGTTCACGATCAGCGGTGCAGTCACCAAAATGGCGTCGAGCATGAGGCTCGCCGTGAACAGCGGTGCGCCATTTTGGAATTCCGTTGCAATCTTGAACGAGAGCGGGGCGGCGAGGAACACCAGCAGCGCCACGCCTGTTGCCCGGGTAGCAGAACTGATGGCGTCCATCGACACCATTTCTCGGACCAGCATGGCCACAGGGAGTGCGATGAGCAGGACGAGGTACGGCCGGTCAGCCCAAATCTCCGCGTTCATGTTACTGATTGAAAATGTGAACAGGGTGAGTGCGCCCAGCAGGCTCATACGGGCCAACGGCGTCCACTCACTCTCCACGATGTTTCGATTCGTGTCAACGGGGTTGCTCTCGTCAACAACCCACATGCCTGTGCTTGAATCGTAGGTGGGTGCTGCTTGTTGGCCTTGTCCGAGCCAGCGTACGATTGATCCTGCGTCCAACTCGACCCCGTTCGCCTTCATCGACAAGACATACAAGGCAACGCTCAACACCAAGAATTGTGGTCGGAAACCGATGTCGGTAATCTGTTCAAACATTTCCCCGGGGGGTAGGTTGAGGTTGTCAATGAGGGCGAGCAGCAGGATGGTCAACGAGGTGAAGGCGATGGCCAGGGTCGTGTCCTTTCTGTCTTGGACGTTGTCTGCGGAGGATTGGCGGAGAAGATTACCGTTGAGGAAGAACATGTAGGCGATGAGGAGCCAAGGCAAGTACCACTCCGGGTCGAGAATGGCTCTTGAAAGCACAACAGACCCGATCATGGCAAGTGTGGTGCTTGTCTGCAACTTCTTGGTTGAGCGACCGCCTTCCGCAACCGCAAGCAAGAACAGCGGAATGAGCACATGCAACCATGTTCCACCAAACGAATTTTGCGCGGTAATGTCCCGAGAGTAACCGTACCAATCCGTGAGCACATAGGATGCGCTAAAGACCAACATCGTGAGGTTCACGACCCAAGCTCTTGCCACTTTCGAGATGAAGACCATGTAGGGAATGACCAGCATGCTGAGGACCCAAGGAACGGTTGAACTGTCCATTGGAAGCACGAGAAGAGCGGCTGCGAGGCCCACCGGCATCCACGGCACCCGTTGCTGAAGCACTGCAGGGAAGTAGGCCAGCAACACCGTGCACCACAGGGCAACGGGGATGTTGAGGTAGGGCGCGAGGCCTGGGTAGTCGCCTGCGCGGAACGGCCCGAGAATGAGGTTGAAATCAGGAGCCGTGCGGACCAATGCAATGGCCACGACGACCTGTCCAATCAGCAGCAGTGATGCCCGTTCCATGACTTCCTTCCGCAAGTCTTGACGAGCAGCATAATAACCCTGGATGGCGATGACGAACACCATCAGGGAAAGGGCGCCTCCTGCACCGTCAGGGGGTGCATTCGAGTTCAGCGTCTCGTACATGATGGGAACGAGACCTGCTGCAAAGGCCACGACCACGAAGTTCAACGCTTTGTTTGATCTCAAGGACATTTCAAGAGACACAAAAATGATCGAAACAATGGCAAGCCCCAATTCCCAACTCACGACGTTCTCGGACCAACGAATCCAAGGGCCAACTCCTGCGATGAGGACAGCCATCGGGGCGTAGGTGGCGACACCCCAACCGAAACTTGTATCGCCGCTGTACCGCTTGAGCAGTCGATAGTGTCCGTAGGTGAGCAACAGGCAGGTGGCCGTTTGAGCGTAGATACCGTTGGCGTTTGGTGACCAATCCGTTTCGGTGTAGGCAGCGGGGTTTCCAAACCAGTCCAACTCAAAGGTGCCGGTCATGACGCCCATCATGTAGCGTGTACCCCAGAGCACGCCAACGGTTGAGAAAAAGAAGGCGATGCCGAGGAAATAGTTCTGGATATCGTAGAGTTGGTAGTCGTTCTTCTTGCTTTGCAGTTCAATGAGGCCAATGGACACCAAAAACGAGGCCAGTCCGCCGACAAAGAGGACCAAGAAATTTTGATTGGTGGCATCCTCATCAAAAGCGACGCTGAAGACACCACCCCAGATAGCGAGGAAGCCGATGCCCATCATCACCATCTGGGACAATTTCATCATGAACAGGTCGTCGCTGCTGAACGACGATTTGGGTTGGACCACCATCATGCTCTGTGAGGCGTTTTCTTGCCCTGCCATCACCGAACCGCTCAATCCTGAGGCGGGTGTTTGTACCTCTGCTGCAGTCAGTTGTGCTGCAGTGCTCCTCACTTGTCTCCTTCGCGGTGCTGCCATTGCAATCGTGCGTTGTATTGTTGAAACGAATTTAATGATTGACCCTGCATCCATCGTTATGTTTCAATTCCAAGGATGAACACTTTCTGCCAAATGCCACGCAAACATGGTTCCAATGATTTGAAATCCCGTGCAGAAGTGGAGGGAACGGAGGAGACATCCATGTTTCAACGCGCCATCGCCGTACTCTGCTTTACTCTGATGCTGACGCCTGCCCTTGCACTCGCCGCACCCGTGACCGTGGTGTCCGAGGAACAAGATGAGGGCTGGTGGGTCAACACCACCGTTGATAGAAACCAGAACGGGATTGGCGACATGGTCGAGAAGTACCACGACCACCCGCTCTTTCTCGACGAAGACAACACCCTTCCGCTGATCGTCGATTTTGACCACACGCCCACCGAATCGGACATCGCCATGCTGGAACGCGAGGTTGGCTTTGTCCACCAGTGGACCCTCAAGCACATCGATGCGCTGGCTGGTCGAATTCCACACGACATGCTCCTCGAAACCACCACCCTGCCTGGTGTAGTGATGTTGGAACTGGACGGGATTTTGACCGTGCAAAACGGCGACGCCGCCGTTATTCACGAAGTGGACCTCGCTCAACAGCAGACCGGCTACGACGGTTCAGGTGTGACCGTTGCCGTCATCGATACCGGCATTGACAGCCTTCACGTTGGCCTTGACGATTTGGATGATGACAACTCCACCAACGACCCGAAAGTCATCGCCTTCTACGATGCGGTGAACAACCCTGGAAAGACCAACGGTACAGAAATTCAAGCTTACGATGACCAAGGCCATGGAACCCACTGCGCCGGTACGGTTGCTGGCACCGGGGCGCCTACCTATGAGCATCCGGGAATGGCACCTCAAGCCTTCCTCGTTGGCGTCAAGGTGCTCGATGCAGGCGGCTCGGGAAGTTTCGCAACGGTGATGGCAGGCATGGAATGGACCGTTGACCATCGGTTTGAGTTCAACATTCGGGCCGCTTCGATGAGTTTAGGTGGGCCCGGTCCCATCGAGTGGACATCCTCAGAAGAGGACAGTGTCAATCGATACGCCAACGAAATGGTTCGCTCCGGCATCACAATGCTCATCGCAGCCGGCAACAGTTTCGCCTCTGCCCAAATCGGAACGCCGGGTTCAGCCGAAGACGTCATCACGGTAGGAGCGCTTGACAAGAACACCGCTATCGCTGTCTACAGCAGTCAAGGGCCCACCGAAGAAGGCCGTGTCAAGCCCAATGTGGCGTTCGTTGGCTCCGATGTGATGTCGGCCCAACACAACTCGGGCGACGGTTATGTCGCCTTCAGCGGGACGAGCATGGCCACGCCAGGTGTGGCTGGAACCGTGGCGTTGATGCTGCAAGCCAACCCCGACCTTTCCCCGTTCGATGTCCGTAACATCTTGCAAGAGACGGCTACCTACAGGGTCTGTCATTACATGCTGGCCAACGAACCGTGCCTTGAGGACCAAATCCCGAAGAACCGCCAAAACAACGTGTACGGCCACGGCCACGTTGAGGCTTTGGCCGCTGTGATGGAAGCAGCGCAGCAAGATTACGCCTTTGACACCTCACGTACGCTCGTTATCACCACGGAGGTTGGAGTTGACGATCGGATTCACCTGAAGCCAGGACAATCCATTCT
>JAYPIL010000020.1:6880-29048 GCA_038127845.1 Candidatus Poseidonia sp. | reverse complement strand
GACGTGTCCATGGGCGAGGCCCGACCTTGCTGTGCGTGTGCTTCTGCGAGATGGGCTGCTTCGCTCAAGTGCTCGCTGTCGAGTTCAACACCATCGGTGCCCATCGTGGCGAGGGCAGCGCTCATCGCAGCGCTCAAGGCAGCGCTTGAGCCCAAACCCGAGGCCCTTGGGAGGTCGGCTTGAATGTGAACCGCCATGGGTTGGTGGTCTTCGTTAAGGAAGCGATCTCGGAGCATCACGATGTGGGGATGCTTCTGCGGATTCAACGGACTGCCATCCACGCTCCAACTACCAGCCGGTAACATCGTGACCTGAAGGCGTTGTTCGAGGGCAACCGCCACAGCAGGCTGCCCGTAAACGACAGCGTGTTCACCAAACAGGATGCATTTTCCGGGTGCGCTTGCCACCACGGACCCTTCCTGCCCTCCCATGTTTTGAACACGTGCTCGGCCTTCATATTCCTTCTTGCAGGGCGTGCAGATTTCGTTCGAATTTGACGGTGCATTGAAAGTGCGTCTTGAACTGGGAATGTTCAACGCAAGTGGGCGTGAGCGGTGATGAGTATGGAACACCCGTTGTTTTTGGATTACGGACCGCTTCCCGGTTGGGTCATTCTTTTGGTGATGGCCGTTGTTTCGGGTGGGTTCTTTCTCTACCAGGTCGTCAAGGCTTCACGCCTCGTGCTCAAAGGGAAACCGGAAAACCGGTTTGACAACTGGGGCGCTCGTATTTCCGAGGTGCTGACCGGCTGGCTCGGCCAGAAAAAAGTCCTGAAAGATCGTGTTGCAGGCGGCATTCACGTCCTCATGTTTTGGGGTTTCTTGATGCTGTCAACCGACATGTTCGACTTGGCCACGGGCAACAAGTTCTCGCAAGAGGTCCTGCCCGGTGCCTTGCGAGGACCGTGGAATTTGATCGTCGAGACCGGTTACGCCATCGCCTTTGTCGGGTGCGTGCTTGCATTGGTTCGCCGTGTGGTCTTCACACCTGAGAAACTCCAAGGGAAATCCCAACTGGAGGGCAACGTGATTTTGCTGCTCATCATGACCATCACGACCACCTCATTCGTTGTTGAGGCCGGAGAATCCACCGTCTCATCAACATGGGAGCCCATCGGTTATTGGGTCGCAAGCACCCTCGTGCCGTCGACCACGATGGTCATTGCCGCCTATTGGGCCCACATGCTCGCCATCTGCGTGTTCCTCTTCCTCATTCCCCTCTCCAAGCACATGCACCTCGTGATGGCCTTTCCCAACGTGTTCTTCCACGACCTTCGACCGATGGCCACCATGGAACCGCTCGCACGCGGTGAAGACGGAAAAGCGGTGTTGCTTGACGACCTTGACCTCGAATCGTTTGGAGCGGTGAACTACACCGATTTCACTTGGCGTGACCTCATCGACGGATGGGCTTGCACCTCCTGCGCCCGCTGCCAAGATGTGTGTCCTGCGTATGCCAGCGGCAAGGCCCTCAACCCCATGGAAATTATTCACGACGTGCGTCACTACGCGAACGATCACGCCTCGACGCTGTTTGCAGGCGAGACGCCCGAAGAAGACATCATCGCCCGATTCGGGGAGGATTCGATTTGGGCCTGCACGACCTGTCACGCTTGCGTTGAGGCCTGTCCGATTTACATCGACCACGTCCCCAAACTCACCGATGCCCGCCGTCATTTGATGATGGAGCGCATGGAGTTCGCCGAAAGCGTGGAAGACACCGTGATGCCGCTGATGGCGACCATTGAGAATTTGGAGTCCGATTCCAACCCCTACGGTCTGCCTTCCCACGAGCGTGGTGATTGGGCAGAAGGCCTGGATGTCAAGGTGGCGGAACCCGCCGAATACATCTACTTCGCAGGCTGTGCTGCGTCCTTCGACGAGCGCAACAAGAAGGTCGCTCGAGACACCATCAGCATCATGAAAGAAGCCGGACTTGACGTGGGTATCTTGGGCATGCAAGAGGGCTGCAGCGGTGATGCTGCTCGCCGTGCTGGTAACGAATACCTGTTCCAGATGCTCGCTGAAACGAACCTCTCCACCTTCGAGGAAATCGGCGTCAAGAAGGTCGTCGCTTCTTGCCCCCACTGCTTCCACACCCTCGGCAAGGAGTACAAGGACTACGGTGGCGAGGACATCGAAGTCATGCACCACTCCCAACTGATCAACCACCTTCAGAAGGAAGGGAAATTGCCCGAACCGAAGCACGACGGCTCCGTGACCTACCACGACCCGTGTTATCTCGGTCGCATCGGTGGTGAACTGGATGCACCTCGTGACGCCATTGGTGGGGTCGATGTAGAGGCAGAGCGCCACGGAAGGGATTCCTTCTGCTGCGGTGCTGGCGGTGCACAGATGTGGATGGAAGAGCACGTGGACGAAGGCTACGACCGTGTCAACGTCATCCGTTCAAAGGAACTTGCCGCGACAGGCGCTGACACCGTGGCTGTGGGCTGTCCGTTTTGTTCAACCATGGTGACCGACGGCCTGAGTGCTATCGGGGCAGAAATGGAAGTCAAGGACATTGCCGAACTTGTTTGGGAGCAAATCAAGGCCAACGATGCCAAGATCCAAGCGGCCAAGGTCTCCGCTGAACCCGCCACCGAATCCGTTGAAGCTTGAGGGTGATGGCGTGCTTCATGCACCCGACCAACAGGCCTTGCTGGAATGGTACGACACACACCAGCGAGACCTTCCGTGGCGCCGAACGCAAGACCCGTGGCATATTTTGCTGAGCGAAGTGCTTCTTCAACAGACTCAGGTGAGTCGAGGGAAGGTGTATTGGGAGCGCATGGTTCAGCGGTTTCCAACGGTTGAATCCATGGCGAAAGCGCCGGTGGATGCCGTTTTGAAAGCATGGGAAGGCGCTGGATATTACAGCAGGGCTCGGCGCCTTCACGCCCTGAGTCAGCAGGTGATGTTGCCTTCTCATGAAGGTGGTTTTGACGGTGCACTCCCGTCAACCTACGGGGCGTTGTTGAGCCTACCAGGCATTGGTCCCTACACCGCTGCAGCCGTGGCCAGCATCGCCTTTGAACAGCCCGTGGCATGCGTAGATGGTAACATTCGTCGAGTGATGGCGAGGATAACGGCCCAGAACGAACCAACCGTGCGTGAGGTCAAAGCATGGGCGGATGATTCGCTTGTGTCTGAACGAGCAGGGGATTGGAACCAAGCCCTCATGGAACTGGGCGCCACGGTTTGCACCCCAAAACGGGTGAAGTGCGGGGTTTGCCCCCTTCGCACAGGTTGTTTGGGAAGCGACCATCCGGAAGCCTACCCGCTACCGAAGCGGCAACGGGTCAAGGAGGTCGTGCTCACCGCTTGGGTGGAATGGGCACAGGATGGAAGGCCCGTCTTGACCCAGCGGCCGATGGATGGCCTGTTCGCAGGTCTTTGGGGTCCTGCCTATCACGAAGGGGTGAGGTCGCCGGACACGGACCATGTTCACTGCGGCGTGGTCAAGCACAAGCTCAGCCATCGGAAAATGACCGTTCACGTCCTGGTGAGCACCACCCGAACGGTTGAATCAGGCGTCATTGCGGAAGAGGTCGCCCTTTCCACGCTCGACGAGAAGGTTCTTTCCTTGGCGAAGGCGTGCATCGATGCCGATGCATAATCGATGAACAAATCTCAATCTTGTCCTTGCTCGAAGATGACATGGGCTGCAATCGCTCGGAGGTCCGCATCGTAATCATCTCTTTCGGGCATGTCCATCGGGTCAATTCCGTGAACGGCATGAAGCCACATGTAGGTGCCCGTGTCGAGGGTGATTTCACCGGCGTGTCCCTTTTCATCGGTGAAGATGGAGGTGGCCTTTGCGCCAGAAAGTTGCTTGACATCGGCATCGAGGTCGCCGTTCTCGTACATCGCTCGAAGTTCGTACACGACCGCAGCGTGGTTGAAGGTGAACACGTCGGTGTTCGGGTAGTCGGCCGAGAGGTTTGTCGAAAGGTTCACCCAACCTTCGTAGGCTTCATCGGAACCGTTTCGATGCTCATCAACGGTCTCGTAATCGGCGGGGAAGTCCTTCCAAGGCATGGCGAGGCCGATGCGAATTTCGGGGTTGTTCTCCACCGCATAGTCCGTGAAATTCCACACGGCTTCGTCCGATTGCGCGCCCGTTTCAACGAATTCAATGGAGCAGCAAATCATGATGAGGACGTCGATTTCGCCGGTGTCAAGGAAGTCTTTGATCATCTCTCTGTCGCTGGTGTCCGCCCACAATTGGTCTGGAGCGCCCGAGGCCCCGCCGCTGAAGACGATGTATGTCGCGTGGTTGGCCACCCCTGCTGTATGAGCGTAGTCTTCGAGGGATTCAGCGAATTTTCGGCCAAAGCTATGACCGATGTACAGCACGTTGTAGTCGTCGCCGTTCACGTCATCGGGGGTCCGCCCCATGATGCCCTCGCCGTCGCCTCCGCCCTGTCCAAGACAGCCTGAAAGCGGGGCGAGCAGGAAGAGTGTTGCGAGGAGACCTGCATTGAATTTCATAGACAGCGGGCTCGCCCGGTCGCAAATAGATGTTTGGCTTCATCCGTTATCGATGTGGTTGTTCCATCCGTCATCGGGACTGAAAAAGGCGTTTTCTGTGGCACTCCACACCTCTTGGATGTAGGTGAGGTTGGTTTCCTTGCCGATCTCGACATGGAAGGCATACCCTTGGGCGTTGACAAAGATGGCATGGGGTATGGACTGAACACCCACTTCTTTTGCCAGGTCAGGATGGAGGATGAACGGCCTGTCCACCGTGCGATTGAGGTTTGTTTCAGTTTGATTGTGCCATTCGCTCATGTTGGCGTATTCTTCTCGTGCTTCCATAGAGAAGATAGCGATGCTGCCGTTTGGAATGATGCTATCGTACGCGTCCAAGGTGGACTCGCAGTGCGCACACCAGGGCGCTGAGAAATAGGCGAGATACGATTGATTGGCGAAAGCGCTGCTGTCAACGGACGTGTTGGTGTGGTCGGTGCCGTTCCAAACGGGTAAGGAGGTCACCGATGGCCCTTCTTCGGCCACTGTCGGCTCCTCATCCACCAACCCGTCGGCTTCCGTGCACCCTGCCATGGAGAGGAGCAGGCTGAGCATCACGACCGTCCAACGCTGCATCATCATCGCCTTATGACGGGGTCTCATCAGGTTGCCAATGAGGCTTTCCTTTGCCCTGATGTTGCAATTCGTGTCGGAACGAGGCGAGGCAAACGAACAACCCTCCAACCAGTACGTATTCCGCAGGTGCGGCAACGGTGATGCCGGATTGTGCCTCGTTGAGAAAGGCTTCCGTCGTCATCCCCGTTGGGTCAAAGGCGCTGACTGCAAGTTGGAAGCTGGTCACCATGACAACAAAACCCACCAGGGCCATGCCAAAGCCAAGGTTGCGAAGCCGTCTTCCGTCGCTATGGGCGCGTGAACCGAGCGCCCATTGCGCCAAGAAGGCCCACAAGATTCCTCCGCCAAAAGCAAACATAGCGGTGGCGATGTGTGGGTTGATGAAATCGTACATGTCAAAATGACTCACAAGGACGGTGTTGAGGGCAGCAAGAATGCCTAACAAGGTTGCACCGAACCAAACCACGGGGCGTTCCGCATCAAGCGCGTGATAGAGGTGCCAAGCATAGGTCATTTGGAGAAGGCCTGCTGCGGTCAAACCGAACGTGAACACGTGGTCCTGCAGGCCTGGGTAATCTGCTTCAGAAATGAAAAACGGAACGGCGCGCGGGCCGCTCAAAAGATGGATGAACATCGCCAAGACGACGGTTGTTCCGGGAACGAGCCAACTTGCTTTTGAAAGCAGCAACCCCTGTTCACGGGTCAAAGGTAGACGTCGACCGTATCTTGGATGCATGTGTCAAAGTCCTCCCATTCCATGCCCAGCACCTCTTCGGCTTTGGCACTTGAGTAGTTGGTGTCTCCACCCATCATGTTCTTGGCGACGGCTCGTGTGAGGTAGCGTTGCCTCCCGAATTTAGAACCCAGCCAATCCTGGAACACCGCCAAGGGCACGAGGGTGTTGGGAAGGCCATATTTTGGGGCCTTGGTGGTTGGATTGAGCGAGCGTATTCGTTTGCAGATGGTGGCCAATGTTAGATTCGCATGTGGGGCGAGGATAAAGCGACCCTTCGCTTCATCGACCTCAAATGCACGACGATGGGCTCGGGCCACATCCCGAACGTGGACCACGGCCATGGGAAATTTTGGCACGACAGGGTACTTTCCAGCGATGGCGTCTGCAAAGAAATCAACGCTTGGCGTCGGTCGAACAAAGCCGCCACCCAAGACCGCTGTTGGATTGATGACACGTAGATCTAGACTCAACTCCTCAGCCAGTTTCCACGCGAGACGTTCGGATTGGGTCTTCGCCGTAGAATAGGGAAGGGATGTGTCGGTGTTCCACACGTTCTCGTCCTTTCGTTTGCCTTTGGGAGCCGTACCAACGGCCGCCGTGCTCGAGGTGTACACCACGCGGGTGATGCCTGCGTTGGCAGCAGCGTGGAAGAGGTGGGTCGTTCCTTTGTTCGCTGTGTCAAGGATGGTGTTGGCGTTGGCCTGCGTCGAATAGACGGTGGCTGTGTGAAACAGTCCATCGCACCCCGCAAGCAGGCCTTCCCATCCGTCGGCGTCCAAGACATCGCCCTGCACCAGTTCGAGGCGGTCCTCCGCTCCAAGTTCAACCGCATGGGCTCGCACGTGCTCGGTCTTGGCCGGATCGTTCAGGTCGCGCACCGACCCTTTCACGGCATACCCGTGCTCGAGCAGGTCTCGAACGATGTGGTTGCCGATGTGACCGTTGACGCCCGTGACGAAGATACGACGGGGGGAAGTCCTTGCCATATGAAGCGGCGACGGGCGGGTCCCGTATCAACCTTCAAGTGCAACATGTCACAGCCCACAATGAAGCCCATGCCCATTCGCGTGCACGACACCCGACGACGAGAAAAAGTGGATTTCACCACGCTCGAGCCCGGTAAGGTGTCAATGTACGTCTGTGGCGTGACCGTGTACGACCGGTGCCATTTGGGCCATGCCCGCTGTTATCTGGCCTTTGATTTGATTCATCGCTGGCTCGAGTCAAGCGGATACGACGTTCATTACGTGCAAAATTTCACCGATATCGATGACAAAATTATCCATCGTGCAAACGAACTTGATGGTGATTGGAAGGCCTTGGTCGATGCCAATATCGAGGCCTACTACGAGGACATGGACGCCCTCAACATCTTGAGAGCGGACGTCTACCCTCGCTGTACGGAATACGTAGACGACATGATTCGCATCACGCAGGACCTCATCGACAAAGGTCATGCCTACGAAGCCAACGATGGCGTGTACTTCCATGTTGAATCGGCTCCGGACAAGTACGGGCAACTGACGGGTCAGTCCATCGATGCCGTGCGTTCTGGCGCTGGTGGGCGCGTGGACGAAACAGGGTCCGGAAAGCGGGACCACAAGGACTTCGCCTTGTGGAAGGCAGCAAAACCCGGAGAGCCGACTTGGGATTCTCCTTGGGGGGCCGGTCGTCCGGGATGGCACATCGAGTGCACGGCGATGTCGCTGGACCATTTCGAGAAGGAGTTTGACATTCACGGCGGCGGTCACGACCTCCGCTTCCCTCATCACGAGGCTGAAATTTTCCAAGGAGAGTGCCACACGGGACACTCGCCTGTGGTCCATCATTGGCTGCACAACGGTTTTGTCAACATTGACGGGGAGAAAATGAGCAAATCACTCGGTAATTTCTGGACCATTCGGGACATCCTCACCAAGGTGGACGCCATGGTGCTGCGCTTCGCCCTCATCAACGCGCACTACCGTTCGCCGATCGACATGAACGAAGCCTTGCTCAACGACGCCGAGCGAAATTACAACCGCTTGTTGGGCTGTTATGTCGAAGCGCTCAAGGCTCGTACGGACGCGCATCCCGTGGCCCTCCCTCACCCGGATTTGGCCTCGCCCTTGCCGCTTGGCAAGTCCCTGGGTTTGCTTGAGAAAATGGGAGAGGGCTTTGCACGAGCCATGGATGATGATTTCAATTCTCGCGAGGCTGTTGCCAAGGTCCTCGGCATGGTTCGCGAAATCACCAAAGTCCTCGGGAGTTCCATGGAAGCTGCAGACCGCAATGCGTTCGCACACTACGCTGTTGACTTGCTCGAAGAAACGGCTGCTCGGGTGCTGGGTGTGCTTCCGCCACAAGACGTGGCGCTTGCAGAGCCGGAAGAGGATCCACGAAAAGCAGAGATCGCCGACCAGGTGGATGCGCTCTTGGTTCAACGCAGCGAAGCAAGGGAAGCAAAAAATTGGGAACTGGCCGACACCATTCGCAACCAACTCAACGAACTCGGTGTCGTCGTGACCGATACGGCCACCGGGCCCGAATGGGATTTGGCCTGATCATTCCTCTTCGGATGGAGGCGACATCGGCGGAGGCGCAGGAACAAAACTGGCGTCTTGTGCGTCAACAGCCTCTTCTTGTTCATCCCACATCTTCTCAATGCGAACTTCTGCAGCAAGCGCATCTTCTCCACCCCGGGAGACAAAGAACAGGGCGACCAGCATCGCCACGACAATGCCGATAAGGAGCATCAGGGCTTGTTCTTCCACGTTTTCGTCTTCACCCTGAGAGGTGTCCGTTGGTGATCCCGTTGCACCGTTGTTCGTGGTGCCATCGCTGTTGGTTCCATCCGTGGTGATGTTGTCGCTGGTGTCGGTGTTGTTGCCGTTGTTGTCGGCGTTGTCCGTGGTGTCGCAGGGTGGAGCCGTGCCATCTTCGCAGGCCGCTTCAGGTGTCTCCTCAACGATTTCAAGGTCGGTCACTGCGGGGAGCGTTTCTTCACGATCGTAGTAGCGGTCGTAAAGCATCGACATGTCGAGTTGGGCATTGGCAGAGCCCGAGCCGTTGATGACCCGGAAGTAGCGTTCATCGCCGTAGGTGTACCATGGGTCCAATCCAACTTCAGTCATCCCCGAGATGAGGCTGTCAAAGTCGTTGGCATCGCCGAACGCAGCGGTCATTTCCTCCACGTCGAAGCGCATGGCCATGGTGAGATTTTCCGTAATACTGCTCCATGTTTGGGCGCCGTCCGGTGCCGCAAGGAAGGTGACGTCGAGGACCTTGCCAAACTTACCTGCTGGCTCATGGTCGGTACCCTTGAGTGCCGTCATGATGTCTTCATCGCCGTAGACGGCAAGACCACCAACAATGGAAAGGCGAACATCGGGGTCGACGGCGTTGATGAGGTTGCGGTAGGGGTTGGCGTGAATGTTGTCGACAACGACGAGGTCAGCCGCTGTTCCGGGGGTGATGGTTCCAACTTCGTTGTGCCAGTTGGTGGCGTAGGCCGCTCCAGAGGTCACCATCTCAACCATTTCGTAGTCGGTGAAGATGTCACCGAGCATCTCTTCGTCCCACAAATCGGCCACCTTCAGTTCGTGAAGCGGGGATTTCGACCCCGAAGGGGCCCAGTCAGGTGCTAAGGTGATATGGACACCAGCCGCCTTTGCTGCAGCCACATCGGCGGTGTTACCGTAGAGCAGTAGATTGGAAAGGGGCGACCATACCAAGCTTGCTCCCGCTTGGGCCATTTGAGCAAACTCTTGTTCACCCAAAGCGACACCGTGAATCAACACCAACTCGCCGACCAAGAGGTTGTTTTGAACGAGGATGTCAAACTCCGCTCGGCTTGATTCGTCCACGCCCTCTGCGATGTGGACAAACCAGGCGTCCAAGGTTCCGCTCGAGTTTCCGGTTTTGATGTGGTTGCCGACGTAGTCCGAGGTCAGTTCCGTGACTTTGGTGTGGATTTCGTCCCTTCCGAAGTTGTAGTCTTCGATGTTACGGGCCAGCACGGTGGCGTAACTGTCGTCGGGGTTGTTTGGTCCACCCTGAGCGGAGGTGGTGCCGCCGACGATGGATTTCATTTCGATGTACTTCATGGCTTGAGATTCCATGTTCCAATAAGGACCTGAGTGCACGAGCATCTTTGGTTTGGTGACTTGTTCGCTGTAGTCCGGATGGTTCTTCCATTCGTATCGGTTGTTGTACCCGCCCCATGGGCTTCGTTGGTTTTCGGCCAAGTGCGGCGTCATTTCCCAAAGCGGTGCCTGATTGTAATGCAGATGATTGTGCAGGTCGATCAGACCCGGATAGATGGTCCCGTTGGTTTCCACCACGGGTACGTTGGTCAGTTGGATGTCGGCGGGCACGTCGTCTTCCCACACCGCCTCGATCATGCCGTCTTGCACGAGGATGTGTCCTTCGTTGATGACATCGGCCTCTCCCGTCATGGGGACGATGCGTCCCTTGAGGACGTAGGCTCCCGTGTGCACGTTGTCGGTCATGCCGTAGCACCGTACCATGTTCTGAGCCACAGGATAGGTGGCGTTGCCTGCCCACCCCGGGGTCGGTGGTTCCACTTTGGTGATGCTGCCGTTGAGGGCTTTGACATAGGAATTGTCCCACCACGAATCCTCTGCAGGATAGGAGAGTGTGTCAATCATGTTGCCTGCGGCGTCAGAGATGGTCACCGTTTCGTCGTTCCAGTAGTCGAGCTCAATGCGAGAACTGGCGCGGAAAATAACGATGTAGGCATCGGGCTCAATCGTGGTGTTCCATGCGAGTCGACACGGGCCTGAGCCGCCGTCGGTGATGTCGTCGAGAATCCAATCCGAGACTTCCACCGGTTCTGCCCCGCTGTTCCACAGTTCAATGAACTGATCGGACACGGAACCAATCTCACCGTCACCGTTCCAATCCACGCCGTCGTAATCCACGCTCGATGCAGAGACAAGGACCTCCGTGATTCGGATTTCAGCAGCACCTCTTGCCTCAGCCTCGAGCGGAGAAATCGGCGCAGCATCCAGCACAGCAGGGGAGCCGCTTGCTGACAAAAACACGAGGATGAGGAGAAGGGGGGCCAATGTTCGGCTCACGCCATTTCCACCGCAATTCAGCACATAAGGTCAACTCCGATGTTTCACGAATGCTCACACGGCTTCAAAAGGGGTAAACCTCAGGAAGAACATATGGCAACGCTCGAAATTACCGAACCCATGTTTGCAGAAACCATTGAGCAGAACGAACTTGTCCTGCTCGATTTCTGGGCAGAATGGTGCGGCCCATGCCGTGCTTACGGGCCTGTTTACGAGCGAGTATCCGAGGAATTTCCGGATGTCGTGTTCGGAAAAATCGACACCGAGGACCAGCAGGCGCTCGCAGGCATGTTTGGCATTCGCTCCATTCCCACCACGATTGCGTTCAAGGAAGGCATTGGCGTTTTCATGCAGCCGGGTGCTCTCCCCGAGGATGCCCTCCGTGACCTTGTGGGGAAACTTCAGGAACTCAACATGGATGAAGTTCGAGCTGAACTTGAGGCCCAAGAAAGTGAGAAGGGCGAGGACGCCTGAAGCGCAGGTCGCCGATTGATTCAAAGCACGGCTCCCTCCCCCTCGCACCATGGACCTCAGGCCTGTGTTTGTGGTGGTGCTCTTCGCCACCAGCATGCTCGCTGGGTGCATGGGGGAAAACGAGGCAGTGGCCGGTGGCGAGGATGCCTTCAACGTCTACACCGAACCTTGGGAAAGGGCTGATTTGGAATACAACGACCAAGACATCTACGCCCGAGTGACCGTCAACGGCACCTATGCGCTTGACGAGGTGCGCTCGGTCTACGTCCCTGTTGACACCATCACTGCCGCCGATGGCGGCGCAGGATTGACGGGCGATGCTGAAGTCCACCTCGGCTTGTTCATGCCCGTCATCGAAGGATGTGACTGGGAAAGCGAATCGCTCGGTCCTGAATGCCAAATTCCCATCATCGCCGAAATTGGCCCCTATTACAACGACGGCGATGTTGACGCGTTGACCCCCGCCGACCGACTCGGCAAGATGCTCATCGAGAATTATGTTCCACACGGCTACGGCGTGGCCCAGGTTTCGGTCTTCGGTACGGGTGAATCCAATCACTGCATGGACCTTATGGGCACCGATGAACAACGCGGCATCGACGCTGCCGTGACGTGGCTCGGCACGCAGTCTTGGTCCAACGGAAAAGTCGGCATCATCGGGAAGTCCTACGACGGCTCCACTCCCTGGCAGGCTGCCACCTTCGGTAACCCCTACCTCGCCACCATCGTTCCCATGTCCGGACTGATCGGTGTTCACGAATTGATGTGGCGAAACGGCAGCATGGAAGCACGAGGGATGATCATGCACAACGGCGTGTACGGTTCCTTCGGCATCGACGGCGATTCAGAGGACGCGCACACCCTCTGCGAGGGATACGTCGAAGGCTATGTGAACGGCCCGGCGGCCTACCTGTCGGGAGGCATGGTGACGTACGCCGGTAACGATTACTGGACCGAACGCTCCTTCCTCGACCGGGTGCTGCAGAATTACAACGGCTCTGTCTACATCATTCAGGGCATGCAAGATTGGAACGTTGACCCGCACATGTCCTTCCCAGCCCACCAACTCGTCGAAGATGCAGGCATCGAAATCAAAACGCTCGCAGGCCAGTGGGCTCACGATTATCCGGACCGAAAATCGGGCCACAGCAGTCTCCCTTCAGGAGAAGGCGCAGAGGCTTACCCCTACACGCTGCGGTGGGATTGGGCTGATGAAATGCTCTACTGGTTTGACTGGTACCTTAAGGGCGAAGGGCGCGCACCGACGCTGGGTGTTGAAATGCAAGACAACCGTGGCGGTTGGCGATTTGAGCAAACCTACCCGCCCACCGATACAACCTACCTCGAAATCAACGGGGCAGACCTGAATCCATCCGGGACCTCCATCGGCGGTTCCGGCGGTTCATCCATCACCATGACCTACGGACCGTTTGAAAACGACACCCACCTTGTGGGTATGCCGAGCTTCCACATCCCCGTCACACCTCACACCACCAACGGCGCTCATGGATTCCTTACCATGGAGGATGAAAACGGGATGCACCTCGGCCATGCCGTGATGGATTATCGCTTCCACGAAGGCGGTCGTGACGGTCAAGAAGTGCTCGTGCCCTTCTCAACCGTGCTCGGGAAAATGGAGTTTTTGCCCATGGACATCTTCCTTGAAGCGGGCGAATCCATCGTCATCACCATGACGCAAACCGGTTACGACTACGTCCCTTCACCGGCCAGCGTTGGCAGTTATTCCATTGACTGGTCAGGCGCAACCCTCACGCTGCCCATCGTGGAGCGTACCTGTGAGGATCTGTTCCAAGCACCGATGCACGAATACGGTGGCGAGAACCAGCGAGCGTGCTGAGGGTCAATCACCCAACCCCTCGTCAAGCGGTGATGATTGGCTCAAGTAACCGAGTGTCCATCGAAGTGTATCCACGATGCCCTTCGCCCTCTGGTACTTCATGAGGGCTCGGTATTTGGCCTCGCGTGGGCCTGAAATCTTCCTGAGCATGTACTTTGCTCGCTGAGAATTCATCTCGGTTGTTGCATCGTCGAGCAGGGCTTCTATTTCTGCCCACGTGCGGTCGTAGGTTGGTGTGTTTCTACCCCACGGGTCATCACGTTTCAATCTCATCTGGTTGCCCCACCGTCGGCAGGCAGAATGGGTTATGCAACAGAGAATCAATAGCCTATTGAGGTTTGAACGGGCACCCATGGTAACAAGGAGTCGAGCGAAATGTGGATACAAGACCGCACCCTCAGCGTCATCCTCTTAAGCCCTTGACAAACGATGTCGTGCATGGTCTTGTCCTCCATCCCCGGTGTCAGCGAGCGCATGGCAAACAAAATGACGGCTCACTTCGGCTCTGAAGATGAAGTGATGTCGACCCTTGCATCGGGTGATATCGCTCGTCTTGCCGAGGTTGAGGGTCTCTCTGCAAAGCGTGCACTCTCACTCGCCCGCGAATACATGGGTGGTTCGGGTGAATTTCTTGCGACCAAAGAAGCGAGGAAATTGCATCAGCAACTCATCGTTCACATTCAGGGCTACGCCTCGTTTGCAGCGAGTAAAGAGCGCCTTGGTTTGTTGATGCCTGTTGTTGATCCTGCTCATCGCCGAAGCATGATCGCATCCGCCATGAACTTGGATGCTGGATGGCTTGAGCAACAAGCCAAGGCATGGCAGCGTGTTTCTCGCCTCAAAGAGAAGCAAGAGCGCTACGATCGGGTGGTCGTCTCGAGTGAACCCTTGGACCACCTCAAGAAATTCTGCCGGGTCCTGCAGCCGGGCGAAAACGAAACGTGGAAGGATTACACCGTGTTCAAAACCGTCTCGTGGCTGGGTCCGGGCGCTCCCATGGAAGCACCGGACGGATGGCTCGTTCTCGGCTCACAGCCCGAGGATTCCCTGGTGTTGCCAGAGCGAACCATCGACTGGTTCTCCCACAATCGAACGACGCTCGGCGTGCTGTGCGACCTCGTTGAGGCCATCAAGCGGTCCGAATTCCCCGAAAGTTCAGCGCTCGACGCACTACGGCAGGCGCTTGCTCCGCTCTCACCGCTACCAGCAGCGATGAATTTGCTTGGCGATGATTCTCAGGTGGAGGAGGTTGCTCGTATCAAGGATGAACTGTGGGGCACGGTCAAGGCCTTGGAAACAAAGGTCAACGAACAGGTTGAAGGAGCCATGAACGATGCAAAAATGGCGTTGTCCGGCGCTGAGCTGCTCGAGGCGCTGGCCGACGGCACGGCATTCCAGCGCAAATTGAAGGAAGCCACCGGTCACGTGATTCAAGAGGCTATGCAGCAAGCACGAGAGGAGTTGGCGGCCTTTCTCAAGCCAGCCTCATTACGTTGTCCGTTCGATATTTTCACCTCATCCTGGCCGGCCAAAGTTGACCGGCAAACGATTGACGGTATCGATGCAGCCCTTGATTCCAAACTCAAGGCAGAAACGACCGAGCATTTGGTCAATCTCGCCAAGACGCTGGGTCCACTCAAGGAGGCTTGCGAACAGGCCGTGCGGCAACTGATCGAAACCGACCAGTGGCTCTCCATTGCCCGTTGGGCCCAAACGCATCGGTGTGTTCTCCCGGAGTTGGTGGACCAAGGTATTTGGCTGGAAGGCGGACGTCATCTGTTGCTCGGTGTTAAGCCGGACCCCGTCACCTACGGCCTGGGTGCAGCAGCCATCAAGGCTGACCAACAATCCTTGGCGTTGCTCACCGGCGCCAACTCGGGAGGGAAAACCACCCTGTTGGAATGCTTGGCATATGCCTGTATCCTCGCCCACATGGGTCTGCCGGTTCCAGCCGACGCAGCACGGGTCGGGAAGGTGGACGCCCTCCATATCTTGGCCAAAGCGGGCGGAACACAGAGCGCTGGCGCCCTTGAGCAAACACTGGTTGAACTCGCATCCGTGGTCAGCGACCCAACACCAAAACTCATTCTTGCCGACGAGCTGGAAGCCATTACCGAACCCGGGGCAGGTGCTCGCATCATCGCAGGTATGCTCTTGGCAGCGGAGGCTCAACCCGACACGACCATGATGCTCGTCACGCACTTGGCGCCTGCTATCCTCGACGCTACGGGACGCGATGATCTGCGTGTTGATGGGATTGAAGCAAGCGGTCTGGGAGAAGATCTCGAATTGCTGGTGGACCGAACACCCAAGCGAAACCACCTCGCTCGTTCAACACCCGAACTGATTGTGAAACGGCTGGTCGAGAAAAGCAACGGTCACGCCAAGGCGTTGTTTGCTGACATCCTCGAGATGTTCTCGAAGGTTGACTGATCACGCAGGCAGTTCCAGTTCGACCGCAAACAGCGGGTCGGGGTCGGTCGAATCGTGGTAGGCGACGACGACACCCCCGTCCTTGAGAATGCCGAGAGAAGCGAAGTCAAACCGGATGTCGTTGCCTGCACCCGAGGTCGAATCCAGGTCGCCTTGGCCGACGTAAGTCAGTGTGTCCGGTGACATGTCCTCGGAGTACCCTCGGACGTGGTAGACCGTGTCGACATCGGGACCTTCGGTTGACTGGTAACGGACGTTGAGCACGAAGAGATCCAATTCTCCATTTCCTTGGAACTCCCATTCCTCGATGGAGGAGGCTTTCTCGCCCAAGTCATAGGTGTAATTCGACCAGGTTTGGGCACCATCGGTTGACATGTAATGGGTGAACGAGGTTCCGCTGTTGGCGACGCAGTGCAAGGTGCCTGCACGGTCAATGTGACAGTATTCCGATGGGAATTGAACGCTCAATTCGTTCCAAGAAAGACTGGTGTCCATGTAGGCGGCGTTGCCGTTGTTGTAGTAGGCAGGGAAGATGAGACCGCCGGAGGGGAGAGGGAAGGCTCGCATTTCCTTGTGCGGTTTGTTGACGTCCCAGTAGGCAGGCAGGTCGGCCTCCGTGAAGTTCAGGTCGAGTTCAACCGGGGGGTCGCCGCCACCACGGCCGGGGAATTGGAAGGGGTAGTAGTTGAGTCCATCAACGCTCATCTGGCCTCCTGCATTTTGGGTTTGGTGCCAGAAGTTTGAGACGACAATGCTCGCCCATTCTCCGCTTCCCCAAGGAGCCGAGGCATCGATGGGTCCGATGACTTCAACCTGCCACGAGCGGTCATAGAACGGTTCAGTAATGCGGTTGTAGCACCAGGTCCACTCGCCTTCGGATTCATCATAGAGAATGGCATAGAACTTGTCGAGTTTGAGGTCCGCTCCCGGGTAGGGGAACCACGACATGGAAATGATGTCACCGTTGGTCGCCTGCACGATGCTGCCTTCACCAAGTCCTTCTTGGCCGGGGTTGGTTGGAACGGGTGTTCGACACTGCGTGTCGGGCAACACACCCGGGATGTAGGTGTCCCACGCATGGCCGCGGTCCTCGGAAAACACGGGGTATTCGCCTCCGATGTTGAGGATGTCGCCTTCGATGGAGGTGGCAAGGTAGTGCTCGCAACAGTTTCCGCCATAGCTGGCGTCAAACACCGCCCAAGTCGTGTTGGTGGATTGGTTGGTGCGCAGGTCCACGGTCACAAACATGCGCTCGTCCACGTGGCCTGCCGGGTCGATGCGGTCGTAGTCGGCCCAGATAGGTTCCAGCGTTTCCTCTTCAACCACACCGCTTCCGTCGCCAAAGCAGCCAGCGAGGAGCATGGACAACGCCATGGCCATGCCGAGGATGCTTCGTCGCATGGATTGGCGTCGTTACGGCGTGATTTGAAGCCGTCGCTTCGTGGCCTTGTCCGTTGGCAGCCAAAATTGCTCATGCGTTGGTTTGCATGCCAAAGAGCGTGTTTAACCCCTTGGTGGTGTAGGAGCCCATCCACGTCAAGGCTTCTCCGTCGATCAGATGCACGGACGGTGCACGACCTCCGAGTTCAACAACGGCCTTGGCCAAGGCCTCGCCTTCCGAGAGTGAAAATTCGTGAGGCTCAGAGGAGAGAAACAGGTCCGTTACACCGTAGGTGATGATGTCCTGGGGCGTTATGGTCGGATATCCGGTTCCGTCGGGGTCGATGAGGGGAACCTCGTAGCCCATGCACGCCACCATGTTACCGGCGTAGGTGGCGCCGTTGGCTGCCATCAAAGGGTCGTGCCAAATCATTGGCAGGGCCACTCTTCCGTTCGACGGTTTTGTTTCAAGCAGGGCCGCCTCGAGTTCCTCCGCTAACACCTCGGCTCGTGCGCCACGACCAACGGCCACACCGAGGTCTCGCAGCATCCGAGGCACGTCTTTGGGATGTGAAACATGGCACACAAAGGTCGCCAGTCCTTGTTCCACACACCAATCGTAAACCGCTTTCGGGTTTTCATCCCGGTCCATCACCACCAAGTCGGGCTGGGCAGCCTTGATTTTGGAAAGGGTTGGGGTTTTGGTGCCGCCAACCACGGGAATCTTCCGGACTGCATCGGCGGGGTGGATGCACCACGGCGTCCGACCGACGATTTCGCTTGCGGTCAAGCCAAGGTGAAACAGCGTGAGGGTCAAACTGGGGACCAACGAAACGACGCGCACATGGAAGCCTCACTTGACGGTGAAATGAACGACGGTTCCATCCACCTCAAAGCGTTCCGCATCCTTGGGCGGTTGGTTACCGCTCTCGTGGAAAATGCATCCCGCCGCACGTGTTTCCGAGGCCACCCATGCTTCATCGTCAGCGAGCATTTCTGGGCCGTTTTCCATCCAAATTTCAAGGTCGATGGCCGCCTCAATGGCGAGGTCCAACGCCTTCCGCTGTGCCTGTACCCGCCGTGTGATGTCACGAGCCATACCTTTGGACAACAATGCGGGTGAATCGTTCATGTCCAGAACGAGGCTCACGTGAAGCGCCTCGGTGTCGTTGGTTGTCGCCTCGACGGTTTGCGCAGCAAAACCTGGCCGCTCAACACGCTTGACCTCGACATCGCCTTCTTCAACGAGCACGCCCATCACTTCGGCACCACCCTCAAGGATGGAAGCAAGCAAGGCCTCGGGGTCCTCGGATGAGCGAATGGCATTGGCCACATCGTTGACCTGCGCTCTCGCCTTTGGAGCGAGGGCGCGGAAATTGGGCGCCAACTCGATTTTCTGGAAGCGGTCCAAGTCATCCTCAACCTGAATGGATTCAACGTTCAATTCCTCAGCGAGCAAATCATGGAATGCTCCAAGGTCGGGTCCAGCCACAATCCATCCCTGGGCGCAGGGGAGGCGCTGACGTCGGTTGCCGTCAATGCGAATGCGTCGTCCCGCCTCAGCAAGTTCTCGTACCAAAGCCATGGTTCCTTCAAGATCGAGGTCTTGAGGAGGGAGGGTGGCGGTTGCCTTAGCAGCCGCTTCGTCCCACGTATCGGAGGTCGCTCCCTCAAGCGAACCGGGTACGCCTGCGGGCCATGGTGCCGTGTGGACCGATTCACCGGTGAGGTTTCGATGGATTTCATCCACCATGAAGGGGGCAACAGGAGCCACGAGCCGGCAGACGGTGGTGAGAACTTCGTGGAGCGTGTGCTGGCAAGCCAATTTGTCGTTGCTATCGGCTTCATCCCACAAGCGTCGTCGGCTCCTGCGAACGTACCAGTTCGACACATCGTTGACCATGAAGTCCTCAAGGTCACGGCAGGCTTTGTGGAACTGCCAGTTGACAAAGTTGTCATGATATTCAGCCGATACGGTGTGGAGACGAGAGAGGATCCAGCGGTCAAGTTCACCTCGCTGGTCGACGGCGAGGTTGCTTGATTCGGGGTCGAATCCATCAAGCGCTGCGTAGTCGGCGTGGAACTTGTACACGTTCCACATGGTGAGGAACATCTTGGCGTAGGTTTCTCGAACACCGTTTGGGTCAAACTTGAGGGGGTTCCATGGTGCACCTGCGGTGACCATGTACCAGCGAGTGGCGTCAGCCCCTTCTCGGTTGAAGTGGTCCCAAGGGTCGACGATGTTCCCTCGTGATTTGCTCATTTTCTTGCCTTCAGCATCAAGGATCAAGCCCAGCGAGAGGCATCGCTTGTAACACATTTCGTCGAAGACGGCGGTTGAAACGGCCAGTAGGGTGTAGAACCATCCTCGGGTTTGGTCAACACCTTCGCAAATGTAGTCCACGGGGAACGAACCGTTGAACACGTCCTCGTTTTCGAAGGGGTAGTGCCATTGAGCAAACGAGGCGCATCCAGAATCAAACCAACAATCCATGACGAACGGCTCGCGCTTCATCGGCTCGCCACTGTCAGAGAGCAGGGTGTAACCGTCCACGACGGGTCGGTGAAGGTCAACATCATCGGGACAGGGTGGGTTCTCAATTCCGGCCGCAACAGCTTTGGCGACCTCGTCTTGAAGTTCCTTGATGGAGCCCACACATTTCATGTCCCCGCTTTCGCTTCGCCAAACGGGCAAAGGTGTGCCCCAGTAGCGTTCTCGGGAGATGGCCCAATCCTTGACGTTGCGCAGCCATTCTCCAAACCGTCCCTCACCGACCCAGTCGGGAGCCCATTCAACTTGGTCGTTGAATTTGAGGAGATTTTCCTTGACGGCCGTCATACGAACGAACCAGGAATCCATGGCGTAGTACAGCAGAGGGTGGTCGGTTCGCCAGCAGTGGGGATAATCGTGAGCGTAGGCCTTTTCCCGATAGAGAAGCCCGCTTTCGGGTCCTTTTCCGTTGGATCCTTTGGGTGCGCTGAGGAGAGCGATGATGGCTTCATCGCAATCCTTGACGTAGCGTCCATCCAATTCTGGATGGGTTCCTGCGACAAAGGAACCGTCCATGCCAACCGTGTGGTGGGCTGGAAGACCTGCTTCCATGCCGAGGTTGTAGTCGTCTTCACCGTACATGACGGCGGTGTGGACAACGCCCGTACCGTCGGTCGTCGTGACCCAGTCAGCGGCCAAGACGGTCCATGCCGAGGTTGAATCTCCACGAGGGACTGCCTCGGGGAACAGCGGTTCGTAAGAACGGCCGACCAGCGAGGAGCCGGGGAATTCCTCGACGATGTCAACGTGGTGGCGCAGGACTTCTTTCATCAATTCCTTGGCCAAAATGACCTCTTCGCCGACGCTTGCTCCACCAGCACCTTCCCAGTTCTCGCCGGCTTCCTCCTTGATGCGGCACCGAACATAGGTGACGTCTGGGCCGACGGCCAGACCTACGTTGCCGGGGAGTGTCCATGGCGTGGTGGTCCATGCGAGAATGGAGGCGTCGTCGTCGGTGAGTTTGAATTTGACATAAACCGACGGCTCTTCGACTTCCTTGTAGCCCAAGGCCACTTCGTGACTCGAGTAGGAGGTGCCCGTTTGCGGGCAGAAGGGCAGGACTTTGTGGCCACGGTAGAGCAAGCCCTTGTCAAACATCTGCTTGAGGGCCCACCATGCAGATTCGACGTAGTTGTTGTCGAGCGTTACATAGGGATTGTCAAGATCCACCCAGTAGGCCATGCGCTCCGTCATCTCTCGCCATGCAGCCTCGTAGGTCCAAACGGATTCTCGGCAGGCTTGGTTGAATTCAGCCATCCCGAAGTTTTCAATGGCTTCGTTGCTCATCAGGTCAAGGCGTTTCTGCACTTCGATCTCGACGGGCAGGCCGTGTGTGTCCCAACCGCCCTTGCGTTCAACGAGGAACCCTTCCATCGCTTTCCAACGGCAGACGAGGTCCTTGTAGGTCCGAGCGACGACGTGGTGAATGCCGGGTTTTCCGTTGGCGGTGGGTGGCCCCTCAAGGAAGATGAAGGGAGCACCCTGTCGTCGTGCATCAATGGATGCTTGGAAGGTCTGCTCATCTGACCAGCGTTTCAACAGGGTCGTTTCCAACTGAACAGCGTCCAGTTCACCTGCCGACTTGGGCTGAGCCATGTTGTGTCCACCATGGGTTCGGTTTTGAATATCACTCCAAAAGTTGTTCATTTTTGTCGGAGAACGAGGGCGAAGCACCAAAAAAACGCGGTGCTGAAAGTCAAATTCTTCGGGATACAGGAGGTGGTGAAGGCGTATGCTTCAAGTCCTTGAATGACTACCGTGGTGCATGGCAGGGGGGCGTGTCCATGCACAGGCGTTCATTCTCGTCGCTCTGATGGTCTTGGGCGGGGGACTGAGCACGCTGTTTTTGCAACCGCCCACAACCGCCCTCGATGAGGAGGAAACCGTGCTTCTCGTGGGGGAGGGCGACCAAATGGACCTCACTCTTTCTCGAACACCAAACAACACCTTCAAACTCGATTTACCGAACAACGAACCGCTGGTCAGCGCCGAGATGGTCTTCACGCCGAAAATTCTGCCAACACAGTCTGGATTTGTTTGGGACGACGCCTCAGATTGGAATCACCCCGACGCCATCAAAAACGGCTCAAGTGTCTCCAACGGTGCGCTCACCGGGTCGTCTGCGGGTGTGCTGTGGGATTTCAACACCAACAACCAAGGCTGGACGTTTTCAAATTCCTACACTGCTCGAGTCTCATCGCCCTCTTGCGGGTTCAACGGCTCGACGGGTGGTTCGCTTCGAACCTATGCTGGCTCCACCTACGGGACCTCACCGGTCGTGAATCTTGCCGGCGGAGCCAACATCCCCTTCCACGCATGGGTCCATGAAGGCCGCTCAGGTTGCGGTGAAACGCCCGACAGCGGCGAGAACCTCCAGTTCCAGTACAAGACCGCCGCTGGTGGATGGACGGTGTTCCGAACCTTCAGCGGGGGTGGCGCCCAAACCACGAACTTCCAGTTCATGACCACCTTGCCGGCTGCTGCTGTGCACGCGAACTCACAATTCCGAATTCACCAAACGAGCGGGAGCAGCACGTGCTGCGACTA
>JAYPIL010000020.1:0-6780 GCA_038127845.1 Candidatus Poseidonia sp. | reverse complement strand
CCATTTCGGGCGACGGGTCCATGCGAGAATCGTTCCATACCGACCCCGTTGACCGGGGATGGGAATTGAACGGTTCAACCTACGCCGCAGGGTCCATCTCCGGAGGAGCCAACGCCACCCTCGTCTCGCCGTGGATGCTTGCGAATGCACCTGTCTATGACGCGAAACTCACGGGTTCGGTCACCAACGCTCAGGTGCAAGTACGCTATCACCCCGACCACGCTTGGACCAACATCTCCCTGCCCTTCACGCCCGTTGTGAGTCAGGATGTGGTGGGCATGCAGGGGCGCATTGTTGCCATGCCACCCGCCGACGGGAACATGAGCAATTTCACTTCGTGGTCTGTTGATGCCCTTGCCCTCGATCTGTTCGGCGGGCAACATCCTGCTCAACCAGCGCTTGATTTCAAACTCGATGAACGCTACGAATGGGGTGGTGTCGACGCACGTGTAGGTGCATGGGGATGGCAGGATCGCTTCGTCAACGCCGAGGAACAGATGGACGTCATCCTGTCCGGTGGCTCTCCTTCGGTGGCAAAACTGTGGGCGCCGCAACAGGGCTTGTCCTCGTTTGGATTCAGTTATGCGGTTGAGAGCGGCTCGGTCCAAGACATTGCCTTGTTCATCCAATCCACCCTCGTTGCCAACCGAAGCACTGCCGACACCTCAAACGGACATTTCCACTTGACGCCTGAAGAACTGACCGACATGGTCAACGCCCTCGGCAACGTTGCCAACACCGTTGACATCCTCGGGACACCGTTTACCGAAGTCAGTATCGAATTGACCGGAACGGGCGCTGCCGTCTTGGGAGGCTTGCGTGCGACCTACAACGCCTCGCATCATCTCGTCGCTGAGGCCTCATCCGACTTTGTCATGGGGGTCAACGAGGCCAGAACCTCGGTGCCCAACGTCGGGGGCATGCAGGCCATACCGCTTCCTTTCATGGCCGACGAGCGAGGCGGTTTGACCGTTGAGGTCATCGACCTGCAGACGTCCAGCAGTGTCTTGCTTCAAGACGGTGAAATGGTCGACGCTCCCGCTGTGCTCACGCCAAGTCAGCACTGGCAGACCGTTTCTGCAGTGTACCAAATCACGGGTGGAACGCCCGCTCATTACCGCTTGGATGTGTTCAGCAAGACCCACCAAGCAACGTGGTTGTTCCCCGCTGCTGGCGGTGCTCCGGCAGGCCTTGGCGATGCCGACCTCGTGGAGTTGCATCCCAACGACCCCATCACGGTCACCGAAGACGGCATGACGGTCACCAGCAACATCACGTTCCGGCTCCGTCCAATGTGGGACGACGAAATGCAACTCACGGCGACCTCCCGTGTGGTACTGCAAAACAGCGTCATATCGATCCCGTTTTCCCACACTTGGGGTAGCATCAGCACCCAGGGCTACGAGAACGACCTCGAACTGAAGTCCGTCGTCTTTTCAGAAGACGGCCTTGCCATGCCAGCCACTCGCCAATATCTTCGGGGCGGAGAGACGATGAACATCTCCGTCGAAGTGGGCTTCGAGGACTTGACCACCTCCGATGCGTTCGTTGACGGTGATGCACTGCTCACGCTCTACCGTGACGGCACCGTCGTGCGAAACACAACGCAACTGGACGGAAAATATTGGAACTTTACCGAAACGATTCCCTTCACCTACGGTGACGTCATGTGGACGGTGCATTTGGAAACCCTCAACGGTTCATCCATTGTCGAGCCCACCGAATTTTCACGAACCTTCACCGTTGATTCGGTCAAGCCAAGAGTGATTGAAACGTCGATGTACAAATACGACCATCGCACACCCAGCCAAACTCAAGTTATGCAGGTGACCATCATGGACCAACCCGTGCTTCCAAGCGCGATGTCGGCCATGGTTTGGAAAGAGTGGATCGACGATGACAACCTCAACGGATGGCCCGACGAAGGCGAATTTTCATCCGTCAACATGCTCCTTCCGAGCGATTTGACCGCGCTGACCGGCATCTACACGTTGATGATCGACGACACTTCGGGAAGCCTCGGTCAGAAAGTTGCTGTCTACCTCGAGGGAACCGACCCGTCAGGCTATGCCATTCAAGACGGTGGAAGCGCTCTCGAAGGCGAGCAGTTGTTCATGTATCAACTGGCCGTTGATGGCGAACCAAGCCTTGAACCCAATGCGTTTGCTTGGTCGAATGGCCGTCAATCATGGCTTCATCCCGGCCAACCCTATGAGTTGGATGTTCGCATTACTGAGCCGAACGGTGGCTCGGATTTGTCCACCGTTTCGGTGATGTTGGCCAGCAACCAAGGCAGCGATTCGATGAGCATTGATTGGGCCTTTGAAACGGGCAACTGCACCACGACTTCAACCCATGTCATCATCGAGGGGTGCACGATGTTGGGTGCCAACGGTTTGGCTGGCCCCTATGAGAAGGACATGGTGCTCAACATTCAACTTCGGTTCGGCTGGAACACGCCCGATTTGGGCGATAACCGACGAGAACCCGCCATTTTGGTTGTTGACCGTTCTGGGCAGGAGGAATTGCGAAACTTCCCCGAACATCGCTGGCGGTTCTCTGCAGGCCTGAGCATCCCCGAAGAATCGGTGAACCTCCACCTCACGCGGGGCTCGTTCCTCGGAGACGGCGCACGGGTGACACCGCTCACACCGATGGAAATTTCCGGTGGTGTGGTCTTCACTGAAACCTCAACCGTTCCAGATTTCAACTGCCAAATTGACGTTCTCTTTGCGGGACAAACCTACACGGCTCAAGCCATCGATGGAATCTGGTCCATGCCGGTCCAAGCACCCGCCAGCTCGGGTTCGGTCCCCATGACATGGGAAATCGGTTGTTTGGAAGGTCAAGGGGTTGATTTGACCGATAAAGAGACCTCCGTTCGATGGATCGTCGTTGACGGGACCGGACCGATGCCCGTAGAAGTGCTGTCACCTCGGCCCTTGGCCATTCTTGGAGGTGAGAACCATGAGGTTCGCGTGATCGTTCAGGAACTTGGCGGGCTCGACGTTCAATCGCTTGAACTGGTGTGGGTCGTCGAGGACTATGAGACCGGAGATATCATTCGTACTGGCCGGGAACCGCTTACGCTTGATGGAGAAGCCCTCGACGGTCTTCGCCTTGAACTCTTCACGGACATGAACCTGAGCGAAATCACCGATGACATGCTCATCGACCGGATGCAGGTAAAAATCTCTCTCGAAGGACGAGACCTCGCAGGAAACGCCGTCACCGGATTGGACGGGGCGACGAACAACCTCAACATCGCGACCTGGAACATGGAGTGGTTGCAACCCAAATTCGAACTTTCGCCCGCCTCAATGACCTATTCTCGCTTGCTGATGGAAGTGGGAGACACGACCTCGATTCAGTTGGAGGTTGAGAACGTAGGAACCCGAGAAGGCAGCATCGATGTGGTGTTTGAATCGGTCACCGAGGACGGTGTTCGGACGCAACTCGACCGCACGACGGTCACTGCAGAGGCGGGCAGTGTCGGGCTGGTGTCCGTGGATTGGAAACCTCTCGATGCCGGTATTCAGTGGGTTGAAGCCACCTTGGACAACGGTCAAACCTCAAGCGGCCCAACCGTCAATGTTCGTGTCGCTGAAGAACCATCCTTTTCCCAGAAGGTGTTTGGTGATGTCAACCCTATCATCGGAAGTGTGACCGCCATTCTCCTGCTCGCTGTGGTGGTGATGTTGTTGACTTGGATGAAGCGCATGACGGTCAATCAAGGCGCCAAGATCGCCTACGATTGGGACGAATACTCGTCGGACCTTGAAGACGAAGAAGAGGAATTCTCTGCTGCATCTGCCGTTGCCGAATCGACAGCAGTCGCCGCTGCATCCTCAACCCAAAGCCAAGCTGCGGAAGCGGAAACGGATTGGGTCATGGGTTCGGATGGGTATTGGTGGTATCACGACAAAGCCACCAACGAATGGTGGTACAAGGACGCCAATGGGGACATCGTCAAGCACCCATGAATGCGTTCGGAGTGAGAGAGCATGACCTCCATCGGGCTGTTGCAACTTGACCCAACGGTTGGTGATTTACATCACAACGCCTCACGTTTGGAAACACTGACAGCGCTTGCTGTTGAGCACGGGGCCGATGTTGGTGTGGCGACGGAATTGGCCATTTGCGGCTATCCGCCAAGAGACCTGTTGCTCGAACAGGATTTCATTCAACGGTCCATGGAGGCAGCTCTCGCCATCCAAAGTTCGGTTCCGCTCCTGGTCGGAACGCCCCTCCCATCAGAAGATGCCCGATCACTTCCAACCAACGGCGTGGTCCGATGTGGGCCGGAATTCACGTCGGTCACGGGCAACCATCACGCTCGAATCGTCGCCGAGAAGCAGTTGCTTCCGACCTACGATGTGTTTGATGAAGCGAGGTATTTCGCAGCCAAAAACAGGTCCGGTCTCGCCCGTTCCCTCGGGTCGGTGAATCTTGGTGTGACGGTATGTGAGGATGCTTGGCAATCGGCGGGCATGACCCCCTCGGCTTATGCGCAAGACCCCATTGAGCACATCGCCGAATGGTGCCGACAGGGCGTTGACATCGATGCCACCGTGAACCTGTCCGCCTCCCCGTTTCACAGTGACAAATTCACCACTCGGCTGCAAGTGGCCCGCCACGCAGCGTCCGTGCTCGGTCATCCTTTCCTGCTCGCCAATCAAGTGGGTGGAAACGACGATCTGTTGTTTGACGGGCGAAGCATGGTGGCGTGGCCCGATGGCAGAGCCGTCATCGCTCCTTCGTGGCAAGAAGGTGTCCTCTTGGTGGGCTTGAGCGGTCCCGAGGCTTGCACGTGGATTCCAAGCACGGCTGGGGATGCGTTGAACATCGGCCAGAGCCAGATGATGGTGCTGGATGCTGATGATTCGGGCCAAGGCATCATCGACGGTTTGGATGAATTGACGGATGCCGTGGTGACGGGACTGGCAGATTACTGCCGGAAATCCAACATCCACTCCATGGTCATCGGCCTCTCTGGCGGCATTGATTCAGCGGTGGCAGCCTGCGTGGCCGCTGCAGCCATTGGACCTGAGAACGTCACGGGTTTGGCCATGCCAAGTCGCCATTCTTCCCAGCACTCGATTGACGATGCGGCCTACACCGCCCGTGCATTGGGGTTGCGCTACCACGAACATCGCATCGATTCGATGCATGAATCGGTGGAGGGTACGATCGGTGATGTGCTTGCAAACGGGCATGATGTGGCCAGCGAGAATCTCCAAGCCCGTCTTCGAGCGATTTTGGTCATGGGCTATGCCAACGCTCAGTCCAGCATGGCCATCACCACGGGAAACAAATCGGAAATCGCTCAAGGGTACTGCACCCTGTATGGGGACATGGCAGGGGGCTATGCGCCTCTGGGCGACGTCTACAAAATGGAGGTCTACGCCATGGCTCGCCGTTTCAACCAGCGCGCAGAAGCGACGGGGCAAACCCCACCCGTCTCGGCGTCAACGCTGACCAAACCCCCGTCTGCAGAACTTGCACCCGACCAAGTGGACCAGGACACCCTACCTCCCTACGATGTCTTGGATACGTTGCTTCATGCGCACATAGAGGAGGGTAAAAATGCCGATCAAATGGTGTCCGACGGCTTTGATGAAGCGCTGGTGATGGAGGTGCTCACGCGTCTGGAGCGCAACGAACACAAGCGTTGGCAAATGCCGCCTGCGCCTCGAGTCTCTCCCCGTGCCTTTGGACAAGGATGGCGACGACCCTTGGCCTCCCGTCATGATTGGCGGGGCGCCGCTTGATGACGGTGCCCTCAAATGGCAGTGCTATAACCAACGTTCGTGTCGGGACCGATCACCAACATCGCCGGGTATCGGTTCGTCACCTTGCCGGACCGAGATACGCTTCACCCCGTGCTGCAGAGTGTGTGCGATGACCTCGGACTGAAAGGGACCGTGTTGTTGGCCCCGGAAGGCATCAATTTCTTTCTCGCAGGACCCCAATCCTCCATCGACGGTTTCGTGACCTATCTTGAGAAGGACCCTCGTTTCGAATCCATTCCTCTCAAGGTGTCCTACACCGATTATCAACCGTTTAACAGGATGAACGTTCGACGGAAAAAGGAGATCATTTCGGTGGGTCTCGACCACATCCAACCCGAGTTCTTCACCGGAGACGAAATTGACCCGGTGGACTTCAAGGCTATGTTGGATGACGGAACGTTTGTCCATGTCCTCGACACGCGTAACGACTACGAATTACGGGTAGGAACATTCGAGAACGCTCTCGATTTGGACATCCGCTCCTTCCGAGCGTTTCCAGAGGCCATTCAATCCCTTCCAAGCACCATGAAAGACGAACCCATCGTGATGTTCTGCACGGGGGGTATTCGGTGTGAAAAGGCCAGTGCGATCATGATCGAATCGGGTTTCACCAACGTCAAACAACTGAAAGGCGGCATTCTCGGGTATTTTGAGGCCGTTGGCGGTGACCATTGGAACGGCGATTGCTTTGTGTTCGATCAGCGCGTGGCCGTGAATCCTGCTCTCCAGGAGACCGAGGTCGTCGTCTGCTTTGCGTGCCGTCAACCGCTTTCTCTCGAGGAACAATCCTCTCCACAGTATGTTGTTGGGGAATCCTGCCCCTACTGCATCGGTCAGGATGATGTTATGCCCATCACCGGTCAATGACAATCCAATCGTCGGACAATTCACCGTGACTCCATCGGTGCCATTCGTGACCCGTCACGCCATCACTGGCGATGAAGTAGAGTTGTGTTGGCGAAAGGTGCAGGTCGCCAAAGGTCAGGGC
>JAYPIL010000019.1:22659-29387 GCA_038127845.1 Candidatus Poseidonia sp. | reverse complement strand
CCACCCCCTTCGTAGGTGATCACGGGAATGTCGGCAGCGTTGGCGGTTCGACGCAACGTTCCTTTGGGAGGTATGGAATCAAGAAGGATTTCAATCCCGAATGATTTCGCAAGTAAGTATGAACTTGTATGCGTCAAGTCGGCTCGGACTTGGGGCATGTTCGTTCGACCTTTCGCAGCACTGTGCAGGTCGATGATGGCGTCACTGTCCTCAACCAGGTGTTTCCAAAGTTGGTTGGCCACCCGCTTGGTGGTGGAGCCTCCAGCGTCTCCTGGAAATTGACGGTTGAGGTCCCGGCCATCAGGGAAATAACGCGATTTCATTCTGTAGCCGGGAAGGTTGACCACGGGCACAATTCTGAGCGTTCCAGCCATGGATTTGGGGTCGAGGGGCTTTCCTTCATCGGTAAAGGCATTGCTCAACAAGTGGGTGCATGCCGACGGTCCGGTGAGTTCGTCCCCGTGAATGCCTCCAAGAATCGTAATGCAGGGGCCCGGGCGGGCACCGTGAATGACGGTGACGGGGATGGGCCACGCATCGCCAAGATTGACGTTCAACAAGGGGAGATGAACGGTTCTCAACGTCCCCGGTTTGATGCGTTTGCGATAAAACCGAACATCACCCCATTCCGATGTCCTATCCCATTCCGGGCGGTCTTCGGTTTGGTGGGCTTTCATCGCTTCTTCGATAGCGATTCTGCGACGTTTTGGAAGTTCATGAGCCACGCGGACTTTGCGAACGGATTTCTTCTTCCGCTTCGCCATGCGTTTCGCAGGTCGGCGGTGGTCATCAACACTCCGATGTCATCGGGTGGCAACAACCAAAAAGCGTCAAACGTGAACGCGCACCATGACACAGCTCGGGGTTCAACGTCTTTACGCTCCCTCCTCCATTTGTTTTGGATGTGGACCTGCCAACGAACATGGTTTGCAAATAGATTCGTACCGCATTGAGGGGGGCTTGACGATGACGTTCAATGCGCAAGCCCATCACCAAGCCTTCCCGGGCATGGTGAACGGCGGTATCATCGGCACCCTGTTGGACTGTCATGGAAATTGGACGGCTGCTGTAGCATTGATGGATGCACAGGGTGCGGCCGAACCCCCCTGCACGGTCACGGCGACCTACGATGTCAAACTTCGGCGGCCGACGCCGGTCAACGCTGAACTGACGATCACAAGCGAGGTGACTGAATTGCTCGAGGACCGAGCCAACGTCGCCCTCGTCTTGGAGGCTGAAGGAAAGGTCTGTGCCACGGGTAACGGGCTCTTCGTTGCTGTAAAGGAAGGCCATCCTGCCTATCATCGATGGTCGTGAAACCATGGTAAAGCCGTCCAAGGAGCAACTTGAGACGTTGACGATGTTGCGTGCTCGGGTGGTGGATGAAATGACAACGCTGGGCGACTTCAACCTCGAGCAGATTCAGTTTCTGCAAACATTGCCTCTCGGCGTCTTAAAGAAAAACGCAACACAACGCCATGGCGTCACGCGGTGGTTGCGTGAGACCCCCTCCAACCTCACGGTTCAAACGGTTGACCTCCATCCACGCTTGTTGAATCCGAATTGGTTGGATTACGGTGCGTTCGTGATGTACCATGAGTTCCTTCATGCGCTCGGTTGGCGTTCCCACGACAAGTCGTTCCGTCAAATGGAAGCCCTCTGGCCATATCCGCAAGCGGCTGGCCGAGGACAGGCATTCACGCATGAAATGAGAATGGGGCGGGCAAAGTGGCACTGGAAATGCCCAACATGTCAACGTCAATTCCCCCGACAACGGCGAGGGGCAGGCCGCTTCGTTTGCCGTTCATGCCGCTGCGTGTTGATCGATGTCCCCATCCAAGACGCCCAATGAAATACTGGAGCGCTTTGGTAGGTCCCGTGAGGACGATGAAAGGTTGGCCGGTGAGGGCATTCTTCGCCCTCCTCGTTCTTTCGTTGGTGCAACCCGGTTTTGTCGTGAACGCTCAAGCAGGCGTGACCTCTGGTGAGGATGGTGGTGAGCTGTTTTTGTCCTGCCGTGAGGACAACGACTGCGTCCTCACGCCAACTCCGATTGGTGAGGAGGTGTTGACGGGACAATCCACCGCCAACGCCTTCCAGCCAGAAACACTGACGTTCGAGTTCGCTGCGGATCCGCCGCAGAACCACGTGGCGGTTCTCCCCGATGTGTTGACCTTGATGGAACTTGATTTTCAACACCAGACAGAAGCTGGAGGGCTGTTCAAACCCGATTTGGACGTACGGCTTGTGCTCGGTCAAAACGTCAACGATTGGTCGTTTGATGCAACAACCCTTCCGGCGACCACAACCTCGCCTTACACGCTTGAAAACGAAGCACTGTCGCTCAGCGAGGGTCGAGTGCTTTGGGAGAATGAACCCATCCGCCTGCTGTTGACCTTCACCCTCGACAGGCCCGGCACATGGGAACTGAACATGCGAGGCGCATCCGTTGTGGAACTTGACATACCGTGGTCGATTGACCCGGCAGCCGTGGACAGCGACGAACCGACATCGACCACCCAGCCTCGATCGACGGCGTTTGAAGACATTCACAACGGGGCCTTGATCGGAGCAGACCACGATTGTTGGGCATTTGAGGTGGAAACTCACGAGGTCCTGAGGTTGTTGGTTGAGTGGGAACAAGTCCCTCTTGAACTCGAACAGCCCCATCCAGTTCCCGACTTGATTACCGAGGCGGGTCGCCGTGCGCCGAGTCCTGAGGTGTTGGTGGACGACGATGGGACCTCGGTGAAAATGACGTACCGCTGGCGGGCCCTTTCAACCGGGGATTACACCATGTGCTTGCATGGCTCTCCCGAGAAACTTCAGCCGTACGCCTGGTCCGGCGTCTTTGGGTACGAGAGCATGGGTCCGACCGACCCGAGTGGATTTGGCTCTGCCAGTTATTATCCCCAAGGCGCTGCGTTGTTGGGTGATCTTGAAGATCCTTACACCCTTCACGGACAAGGTCTTGCTTTGCTGATTCTTTCCATCGCTATGTTGGGGGTCTTCTTGCTGGTAGCCCTGCGACCGACCACCTCCTACAGGTTGCGATTTGGGATGTTTGTGCCCGGGGTGTTGTTGCTGTTGGTCGGTGGTATTCTTCATCCACTCTGGGCCATGGCGGATGAGGTTCAGCACGCTGAAGAAATCACCCTCGACGATCTCATTTCCATGCGGCTTCAACAACTTTGGGACGTATCGGCAGAGGGTGTTCCCGAGCAGACCCTCTACACGCATACAGGGGCTACCTGGGGGATGCTCGACGGTGAATCGTTGAGGATGAAACTCACCATCAACCAGGCGATTCCTCTCGCAGATGGAAGATGGCAGTTGGTGGTCCCTGAACTTGAGGACCTTCGCCTCGACCAGGTGATTTTTGGACAAGTGGCCCGGGGCCAAACGCAACAGTCGGACGACGGCATGCTCGAGAGTCAAACCGTTCGATTTGTTTTGCTGGCCGGACGTTCGCTTCTGCTCGACTTGATGATGTTGGAAGCATTGTTGGTGGTCGATGAAGTCCCGGAATCCTCGGTGTTCCACATTGACACCACCATGGTCGAAACACAGGCAGCAGGCTCGGTTGCCGCTCCAGCATGGAGCACGCGGCCAGCAAGCATCTCCTCATCGGATTGGTTGCGCCTGCAGGGTTCGTTGTTCCCGGAACGCATCTCCATCAGCCTGTGTGATTGTGATTTGGATTTGCTGGATGTGACCTTCCTTCCCTCGAACGGATTTGATGTCGCCGATGTTCCACCAAGTTGGGATTTGAGGAATGCCGTTGGATTGTTGCCCTACGGTGCGGTCTTGATGTGGATTGGATTGCTGCTGGGTGTGACGGCCACAAGCATGGAGGTTCGCCGTTCACACAAGGCACAGCAACTCGCCGATGCGTTCCGCTCACAAGGTGGGCAGTGGTCTTGACCTACTCGGCGTCGTTCTTGTCCAATTCGCTGGCAACCGCTTCAGACACTTCGTCTTCTGACATCTTCGCGGCTTTTGCAGCGGCGTCAATGGACTTCGCTTCAGCGTCGGAAATTTCGCCATCAGCGGCTGCGGATTTGATGGCCGCTTGAACGTTCATGGTTGCAGCATCCTCATCGCTGATGCCCAAGGCTTCCTGGAAGGATTTCAATTCCTTCAATTCTTCTTCGGTGATCACGCCGTCTTCCCACGCAGATTCATACGCATGGAGGAGAAAATCTCGGTAGGCTTCTTGATTCAACAGGACATCTCGAATGAGTCCCGTGTCGACGCCCGATGCTCCTTCGGACATGTCGAGCAAGGCGATGGACCGTCGAACTTCTTTGACGGCCATGTCCTTCAGACCGTGGCCAGCCCATACCGCTCCGGCCGCAACGATGGCTGCTGAGAACCAGCGCATGACGTTCGCATCCACGAGTTCGCCGGGCTCAACAAGGTGAAACACGCCAAGCACCACCATGGCGGCACCGCACATGACTTCGACCCAGTCGTTCAAATCTGGCTCATCATCAAACACCGAGAGGCGTTCTTCAACCATGGACTCAACATCGTCGCTCATGGCCTCGCCACGCAACGGGGAGGACTTAGGGATGTCGGCCTAAGCCTCCTGCCGTTGTCCTTTTGAACCGCTGCCCGAGATGGAGGATTATGGAGGCTGCGCAGCGAGAGGTTTCTGCACTTGACCTCCCCCCTGAATTCAAGCGTTTTTTGGAAAACGACTGGAAGATTTCGTTGCTTCACCCGCCACAAGCCGAAGCCGCACCCAGCATTCTCGGCGGCAGCAACACACTGGTGGCCATACCAACCGCATCCGGTAAATCACTTCTTGCTTACATGGGAATGGTGACGCGTCTTTCTGAAGGGCATGAACGTTCCAAAGCCATCTACATCGTCCCGCTGAAAGCCTTGGCCATGGAGAAGTACGAGGATTTGCAAGAGGTGGGAAAGGCGATGGGATTCTCCGTTGGGCTGGGTATTGGGGATGCCACTTCGGAGGCGAAGAACATCAAAGACTGCAACATACTCGTGTGCACCTCGGAAAAACTGGACTCCCTCCTTCGCCATAACGCCGAGATGATGGCCGATGTGTGCTGCGTCGTGGCGGATGAATTTCATTTGATGAACGATTCAACCCGAGGACCGACCTTGGAAATCAACCTGACCCGCTTACGTCACATCAAGCCGGACGCCCAACTCATCGCCCTTTCCGCCACGGTGGGAAATGCTCCGGACCTTGCGACGTGGTTGGACGCGAATCTTGTTCAATCAGAATGGCGACCTGTAGCACTGGAATACGCCACGTTCCACGATTTCCACGTCGAACCGAGAAAGCTGCAGTCACCCGGAGAACCCGCAGAGGGGGAGAAGCTCGGTCCTCCTCGACAACTACGAGGCCTCAAGAGTCACCCGGTTTGGAGCGTTGTCGACGACGGGTTGGATCAAGAAAGCCAAGTGCTCATGTTCGTAGGAACACGGCGCAGTGCTCAATCGGAAGCCAAGAACCTTGCAAAAAGGGTGAAAAAACGCCTTGCAACCGAGAACCCGTCTCGGTTGGAGAAACTTGAGGAACTGGCAAAGAACCTCACGGGACGGCAACAATCGAACTTGGGCGAGCAACTCGCATCCTGTCTCGCTGGTGGCGTTGGCTTCCACCACGCAGGGCTCACCCACGCTCAGCGTAAAGATGTGGAGCGGGCGTTCAAGTCGGGTCTCCTTGTTGCCTTGACGGCAACGCCTACCCTTGCTGCGGGTGTTAATCTTCCAGCGAGGCGGGTCTTGGTCAGAGACCTCAAACGATGGGACGACGGTATGAGTCGTCCCTTGCCCGTGATGGAAGTTCGGCAAATGTTGGGTCGGGCAGGGCGGCCAAAATACGATGTTCGAGGCGAAGCATGGGTCTACTGCAAAGGCACCGACGGTTGGGAGGTGGCGGATGCTGTTGCTGATCGCTACTTTTTCGGGCCGATTGAGGACATCAGCTCAAAATTGGCATCCGAACCTGCATTGCGTATGCACCTTTTGGCGAGCATCGCCACAGGAGGTTTGGTTCACAGAGGGGACATCGAGCATTTCTTCGCGTCCACGTTTTTGGGTGCTACCATGCCTGCATCGCAACTCAATGAGCGCCTTTCGACGATGTTGGCATGGTTGGTTGAAGAACGGTTCATTCGCCGGTGCGGGATTGATGAGCATTACTCACCTCGTTGGCTCGATGCTGGAGTGACAGATGACGACCCCGAAGAAGCATGGGATGATACCGTGCCAGCCTGGGCCACCACTGCGGCGAACACCACCGGTGTTGAATGGTCGCCAAGCACATCTTCTCCAGCATCCAACAAGCGTTCAAGCGCCCATGATTCGGCGAAATTCGGCTTTTCATCAGCCCTCAACTTGGGCGCTCGAGGTGCGGTTGTTGAGGCCAACATCGTCGACGGCCCCAACATGAGGTACGAGGCCACCGCAATGGGTGAACGGGTCACCCAACTCTACCTTGACCCGCTTTCGGCCTCGGTTCTTCGGACAGGTTTGCGACGTGCGGTTCGGCGAGCAGTCCGTCACGATGGTCCCGTGACGGACTTTGGTCTGCTCCATTTGGCCGTCGCAACGCCGGACTTTGCTTCTCTCTGGGCGAAATCGAGCGACATGGAAATGAATTCACCAACCTGGTTAAAGGCCAATGCGACCGAAGAAGAATTGTTGATTGAACCGGGATATGCGGAGGCGATGCTCAGTGACATCAAGAG
>JAYPIL010000019.1:0-22649 GCA_038127845.1 Candidatus Poseidonia sp. | reverse complement strand
TGGTTGAGGAATGGACCGAGGAAACCACGCTTCGGGAATTGGAAAAAACGCTGGACGTCTTACCGGGCGATGTCCATCACCGAGTCGATTTGATGGGTTGGTTGTTGGCGGGTGCACAACATGTTCTTCTCACGGATGATGTGTTTGCTGAAGACCACATGCACGTCGTTTCTCAGCTCGTCCAAAAACTGAGCGTGCTTCAGCAGCGCGTTCGTCACGGCTGCAAACCTGACCTGCTCCAACTGGTGAACATCCGCCATGTTGGACGTCAACGTGCTCGAGAACTTGCAGGGCTTGGCCTTCGAGAGCCCAAGGACGTGCTCTCCATGTCCGCTGCAAAGCGAAACGATTTGTTGAGCCGTCGTGGATGGGGTCCGTTGCTGCTGGACAACATTTTCAACGAGATTCAGCGAGTTCTCAAACGTCAACAACGGGTTCCCGAACAGGTTGACCGAAGGGACGATGATGCGCCACTCGAAGGGGAACGCACGGACCACCTTTGAAAAACGACGATGACTTGGCTCCATTATGGCCCAGTACCCCTTCTCCTGCGCATGCGTAGATGTAGGTGCCATTTCAGCAGAGGAAGCCGTACAACTGTTCCTCAAACATCGCCCGAGCAGCCGTTGGGTTCTGCTTGGCCAGCACGCTGTCCAGTCTGCACCACAGATGTGGACGGCGTGGATACAAGCCACTCGAAATGAACTGAGGGGCAGGATGGTCGCCCGGTCGGTTGATGCTGAATTCCTTCGCTTTCTCGCTGGCACACATCACATTTCAGAGGCCTTTTCCCGAGCAGGTTTGCAAGAGGGCCAGTCCTCCGCTTGGGTCACCTACATTCCCGAGGCCATTGGTCAAGCCAACGATTTGGGTCACCTCCAACCAACGCCTGATGAGGTTGTGGCGTTCGACCGAGATTTTGAGGGCCTCATCCACTCCCTTGGCTGGAAAGAGAAAGCATCCGATGCAAGCCTCTCTATAGAGGGTATGCGAACCCTTGGTATCGATGTCGAAGGCTGGCCTGAAAACCGCTTGGATGAAGCCCTGCTCTCGCATGTTTTGATGGCCGACGACCAGAGTTCCTCTCATCGCTGAGGGGAGAGTTCAAAGGCTACCGTGCTGTCCTCAATTCATGGTGATGGCAGCGAAACAGGGAAACGGGCACATGCCCACAACCGGACGATATCTTGACCAAGATGCGGTTCGTAAAGCGCTGGACGCTGCATTGGACCACGGAGCCACCTATGCCGAGGTTCGCGTGATGTCCGTCACCGAGTCCACCGTTGCCATGCGGGACGGTGTCTTGGAGCGTGCTATTCCCGGGCAAGAATTAGGCATGACACTTCGCATCCTTGCCGACGGCGCTTGGGGGGTCCACTCAACCACCGATCTTGCCTCACTTCCCGACCAAATCGAGCCCACGACCCGTCTGGCAAAGGCGGTCGCCCAACGTCGTTCAGCAACCGATCGACCCAAGGGGCTGGCGGATGTCCCCGTCATCCAAGATGAGCAACACTGGCGTTCTGAACTGGATGTTCGTCACACAGAATTGGACACAAAGATGGAGTTGATGAACGATATTTATCGTGGTGCAAAAGGACATGAAGACATTGTATCGGTGCGAACGGGTTGGAGTGATGAACACCTTCACACCGAATTGATGACCACCGAAGGAATGGACCGTGTGTGGTCGTTTCAACGTTCCTTGATTCACGGTATGGTCACGGCTCGCCGGAACGGAGAGGTGGTTTCCTATCGCACTCGTCACGGTGGCCAAGGTGGCCTTGAAGTCATTCAGTCTGCTGATTTGGTACAACTCGGCGAAGAAGCCCAGCGGGCGGCTTTGCGGCTGTTGACCGCCGACCGCGCGCCCTCTGGAAAACTTCCACTGATCGCCGACCGTGATTTAACGGGCGTGTACATCCATGAAGCCCTCGGACATCCGTGTGAGGCGGATTTGGTGGCTGCAGGGGACTCCTGTCTGGTCGGGAAACTCGGAGAGCAAATTGGCAATGAAATTGTGACGGTGGTGGACGATCCGACCATGATGGGCGGCTACGGTGCCTATCCCGTGGACGACGAAGGCGTGAACACCCGAGAGAAAGTCCTCATCAAGAACGGCATATTGACCGAATATCTCAATCACAGGGAGACGGCGCACCACTTTGATGTTGACCCCAACGGTGGAGCCCGGGCTCAAGACGGTCTTCATCACCCGTTGGTGCGCATGTCAAACACCATGATTCAAGGTGGAAAACACGCCGATATGGACGAGCTCATGGAAGACATTCAGTACGGCGTCTACGCTTGCGGAACACGCGGAGGTCAAGTCGACACCGGCCGTGGTTCGTTCCAGTTCGCCGCGCAAGAGGCGTGGCTTATCGAAAACGGGGAATTAACACGGCCACTCAAAGACGTCAGCGTCAGCGGTTTGACCCTTCAAATCCTCAAGGATGTGGACGGATTGACACGAGACGCCATGCTCGCTTCACCAGGTTTCTGTGGGAAAGGACAGACAGTTCCTGTTGGCGATGGTGGCCCAGTCATGCGTATTCGTGAAGCATTGGTGGGCTGATCATGCTACCAGATGGTGCCGAAGACCGGTTGTTGGCAAATGCTCACTTAATTGCTGACGTGTGCAAATCCAGCGGCGTGGAACAGTGGGACCTCGTTGGCTTCCAGTCCTACGGACACGAACTTGACATCGAGGCCGGGAAGATCACCATGGCCGCCGGTGGTGGAGAGGGCGGTTTTGGCGTGCGAGTTGTTGACCAGGGTCGCTTTGGGTTCGCCCACCTCGTCGATATCAGTGGAGCCCAACGAGCCGTTGACCAAGCGATGGCCATCGCCAAAAAATCACCTTCAGTGAAGGGTTTCACGCTTCCCTCTGAGGAACCAGCGGAGACTGTATCGGGCCGCTTTGACGCTGGATTGCTTCAACTTCAGCCGGAGGATTTGCTCGAACAGACCGATGCTATCCTCTCCGAAGTCAAGAGTTTGGACGAGCGTGCCGTTGTCACGGGTGGGGGCGTTGGCGTCTCCGCAACGGCAGCATGCTTGATGAACAGCGAAGGCATTCTTTCCACCGGGATGACCACGTCTCACGGCATTGGACTTCAAGTTTCAATCGATGTGGATGGGGAATTGACCAGTTCCTACCAAGGTCAATCCAGCCGAACACAACTCGAGGAGATTCCTGCCTGCGTCGGCCGTGCCGTTCATTGGGCGCAAGTGACGCAAAACCCTCTCGATGTTGAAAGCCAGGCCATCGATTCACCGGTTCTCTTGACCAGCGAGGGTTTTTCTCCGCTGTTTTCCATGGTTGTCCCGCCCGCATTGACCGGTGAAAAAATGGTCCGCAAGGAATCCTTCTGGTCGGAAAAACTTGGACAGGCCGTCATCAATCCAGCATTGAACATCACGGACCAAGGCCTTCTTCCGGGGGGTATGTCGTCCGCATCAAGGGACGCAGAGGGGGTCCCTCGGCGTAACCAGACCCTCATTGAATCCGGCCGTCTCTCCAGCATGTTGTGGTCCACACGAGATGCAGCGCAGCAGGTTGCAGAAGGTCGTGTTGAACAAGCGATGTCCACCGGTTCGGCGTCGAGTGGAGGTCATCAGGCACCACCATCGACGGGTTGCACTGAACTGTTTTTGACATCCGATGAAGGCCATGTTGATTTCGAGAAGATGCTCGCCATCATGGGAGATGGATACGTGGTGAACAGCGTGATGGGAGCCCACACCGCCAACCCAAGTAGCGGCGACTTTTCGGTCACCACCAGCGCCATCCTGAAGGTCGTCAACGGTGAGGTTGTGGGCGCATTGAAGCAGGCAGGGCTTTCTGGTAACTTGGCAAAAGCACTCAACGGAACCGTGGTTCTCGGGCAAGATGTACGGCGACAAGGGTCTTACTCCAGCGGGAGCATGCACTTGCCAGATGCGCTTCTCATGGACGGATTGCGAGTCAACCCTGCTTGATGCCCATTCAGCGCCACGGGATTCTTTATGACCTGTCGTCGTTGGTGAACAGTCCCATGGAGGTAAAGGGAGTGTCCAATCTTAACCAACCCGCACGAAAGCCCGCCGCCTGTACTCCGCACAGGCCACGAACATCAACGCCTGTCGGAGGTGGATTGCTTGGCTGATGGCAAGTATGCCGATTACGTTGAAGCCATTCTCAAAGAATGTCCCGACGCAGACGCAAGCGAAGTGGCTGATGCGTTTGCCAAGTACGAAGAGGAGTTTTACATCCCACCACAAGACGCCATGCGCTCGGTCATGCGTCGCTTCAAAAGTGGAGTTTCACCTGGCCGAAACACCGCTGACCGGGCTCCACGTCAAACCAAGAAAGTCGCTTCACTCGCCGAATTGGCCGGGTCCGACAAAGATGTGGAGATTGAGGTTGCTGTTGTCACTCACAACATCAGAGACCAGATGATCCGTGGCGAGGAGAAGCAAATTGCCTTTGGCATGCTCGAAGACAATCCGTGGGAGGAGAATGGCCAGCGCGTTCGTTGGGATTACAAGGATTGGGGTCCCCACGCCAACCTCACTGCGGGAAGCATCATTCGGATTGAGGGGGCGAGCGTGAACGAATACAACGGTAAAATGTCGTTGAACATCAACCAATCAACACGCATTGTCGTGTTGAAAGAAGGTGTGGCCACCTTGCCTCCCTCCAACGACCCGCTCGACATCGCCAATGTTCCATCCGACGGTTACATCTGTGTGGTCGGTCGGGTGCTTGCCGCTCGTCCCGATCAGATTCACCGCAAGGACGGTTCGGGTTCCATCGACGTCGTTCGAGGGCGAATCGCAGACGACACGGGAACGATTGGTTTCCTGTCTTGGGAGCCTTTTGACCACGAGGTTGGTACCTTGCTCAAAATCGATGGCGCTCAAGTTCGAAGCTTTCGCAACACGCCGGAATTGAATTTTGGACGAACAACGCGGATTGAGGTCTACCATGATGCGAACTTCGCTGACCTTGAGGCGCTTTCGGAGCGGTCGAACGCCAACATTGCCTCCCTCACCGACGGGGCCCGAGATGTCGATGCTGTGGTGCAGATCACCGAATTGACGAAGCGTACCTTCGAGCGAGACGGTGAAGAGAAGTTCCTCTGGTCAGGTCAAGTCGCAGACCCAACTGGCCGTTGTAGAGTCAGTATTTGGGATGCCCTTCCGTTCGACGAGAAGAAGTTGCCCGTCACCGTGAAGGTTTCTAGTGCTCGTGTCCGTGCTTGGCAAGGCATTCCAGACATCACGGTGGACAGCGCAGAACAATTGGAAATTCTTGAGGCTCCTCCGTGGGACGAATCCTTGGATTTGTCAAATCACTCGGTGAGCGTATCACTCGCCGAAGTGGCGGCAGGCCCGAGCCGTGTCGGGATTGAAACCACGGGCATGGTGGTCAGCGTGAGGGAGGATTCAGGCTTCATCAGGCGCTGTACCGAGTGCAGGCGCGTCTTGCGCGACGGTGCATGTTTCGATCACGGTGCGAACGAGGGCAACGAAGATGTTCGTCTTCGCCTCGTCGTGGACGAGGCAGGTGCAACCACAGCCGTTTTGGTCAACAAAGAGGCGTCATTAACTGCTCTCTCGCTGACCGATGGCGATATGAAATCGAAGGTTGAGGAACTCGGCGACATCGGTTTTGTTCAACTGGTGCGAGAGCATCTTCTCGGACGCTCCGTTGAGGTTCGAGGGCGCAGCATCGTCGATGAACAAGGAGCGATGATCCTTGCTGAAGCCATGGAGGTCACGCAGCGAGATGCCCAAATGCGTGCATCAGAATTGCGAACGTTGTGGGGGTGGTCCTGATGGAGCGGGCCCGTATTGCTCGCCAACCGGCACACCTCCTTCTGGCGTCCGAATTTGGCAGCGCCACGCTTCACGAGAAAGGCTCTGGGGAGTACGACCCCTCCTTTGTCATCACGAAATTGGGTGCAAAGGTCAACCGTGTCGTAGCGGCAGGGCTTCTCGAGCGATTGGAACTGCGAGAAACCGCCAACGGCTCAACCTTGTATCAAGGTCAACTTCGCGACCCAACCGGACTTCACTATTTCTCGGTGGGCGATTACAACTCTGAAATGATGCGAGAATTGTCGAACCAATGGGTTGAACGCCTCGAAGATGGCGAGCCCTTGCTGGTCATGATGACGGCGAAAACGCGTTGGTATCAAACCGATGAAGGGGCCGTCTACACCTCGCTTCGACCAGAAGAGGCCTGCGTTGTCTCAAGGGAGGTGTACGCAAATTGGTTGCTGGATGCTTGCCAGAGTACGATGGAGCGCATGAACAACTTCACGGCCTCGCTCGAGGTTGAACCCACGATGGATGCGTTTGCCCGCGTTGGTTTGCCCAGCGAGCTTCTTGTTGCACGAAATCACTACGGCGAGGTTGATTTGGAACCGTTCAAACTCAACTTGATGCAAGCACTTGACATCGCCGAGGGCCGTCTTGAAGCCGCTACAACGCCACCGCCAATGATGTCCTTGCCGACCGGCGAAGAGGGGGATGCATCCACTGCGGATTCCGGGGCTGGACTGGCCGACCTCCTGTTGCAAGCCATTGCTCATCTCGATCAGGGCGAGGGGGTTGACTTCGATACCATCCTGAAGAATGCCGTGGCCAGAGGCCATGTACGGGAAGCTGCGGAGTCGGTCCTTGACGAATTGCTGGAATCCGGTCAGTTGGACGAGCCTCGGTTTGGCTGGTTTAGAGTCGCTTCGAGCGAATAATTCGGTCCAACACATTGAAGTCCTTCTCGTGCTGTGGAAGCCTTAGGGGTCAGGCATGGCAGGAATGGATTTCTTTATTCGTCCCGCAACGGGGACATCCAGTTCAGATTGGGTTCGCATCGCAAACGCAGACATGAAGGTTCGAATGACTCGGCGTTTAACGCGAACCGTCATTCGTGGACAGGAAGGTGACGATCTCCACGATGAGGGCTCTGAATCAACACTTTACACCGTTCGAGGAGAACTTTCGCTGGATGAATACAAGCGCATTGTCTCGATGTTTCGTACCGGTCAACCCTACATTCACGACCCGTTTGAAGAACGCGACGTGAAGGTCATTTTCGCCGTGATGGAATACGACAGTGCTAACGAGAGTTTCCATTTTGAGCTACTCGAAGACGTTATTTGAGGTGTTGTCGATGCGAAAGTTGGAGGAAAAGAGAGAACTCCTCTATGTCATTCGCACAATGGACGTCTTGATGTCGTCAGGTGTCGGTCTTGAAGCCGCCCTCCACACCATCGGGAGAGGAGGCTACGGTATCATTTCGGAAGATTTCTCAGCCATGATGAAGCGGTTGAGAAAGGGGACATCGAAGGGCCTTGATCGAGAGTTGAAAGACATGATGAAGGTCGCAGAATCCGCTGGATACAAGCGATTGTTGAACACCCTCTACACCAACGTAACGCAGAATACCGACCTGGTGGAGACCTTGAAGAAGCAAGGAGCCCGCATGGAGGAAGAACGCAGCGAAGAGGTCGAGAAATACATCGAGGAATTGGGCGGTGTGCCCGAAACCCTGCTTTCAATCGGCATGATCGGCCCCATCATTTTGGCCATTGTTGGTCTCGTCCCTCAACTCATGTCAGGCGACCTTGGAGCCTTCATGTCCCTTCCTGAGCCCGCCGTCATCAACAGCGTGGTCAACATGGGCTTGTTCATGACGCTGGTTGGCATGGCACTGATTGGCTTGAAGGCCCATACCAAAGATCCCGGTTTGTGAGGTGTTCGTGTGATTTTTGGTATTCTCGAATCCTTTAATGATGCCCCACTGCTTCTCTATCTGGTCGTGATTGCTACAGCGTGCATCGGTGGAGGCATCCCCCCGATGATCGAACGCCGTCGTCGCCGAGCCATCGAAAACGAGTTGCCCACCTTCCTCGAAGCACTTTCGGATTCGGTCGGTGCAGGACGCGGTCTGCAGGAGGCGATGAAAGAGCAATCCGAAGCGAGTGACTCACCGCTTGCGACGCTGTTGCGCGAGACCCTCCAAGAGGGCCACGCCTCCTCGTTTGAAGCGAGCCTTTCCGCCTTTGCATCCAAAACCCGCTCAAGCCAAGTACAACGGGTGATGATGCTCATTGAAACCGCTCTTCAACAGGACTCATCCCTGCGGGATATCCTTTCTGATTTGAGCAGGGATTACGAGCGACTCAACGACTTGATGAATCGAAGAGAGAGCGAACTCCAAGGCCGTGGAATGCTTATTATCATCTTTGTAAGCGTTGGCTTACCTGTCCTCATTGCCTTCATTGTTGGTCTCTTTGCTCCCGCCAGCAAGGGCTTCCAAATCTCTTCATTCAATCAAACATTTTCCTTCTTTTTCGCTGCAGCCTCAGCGGTAGGTGTTGGCGTTGCCGGTCGCATGATGGGCAGGCTTCGTGACACGCTGTGGTGGCTTCCGTTGTGGATGGCCATCTCCATGGGGTTGTATCTTGGAGCAGTCAAAGCAGTAGGAGGTTGAAACCATGTCAGAACAAATCTTGGAGCAATACGGTCGAGTCACCATTTACACCGAGGCGAATCATCCCTCGCCAATCTACCACGTCGAAGGTGAGATCCAAGCCAATCCCTACGGAGATCTCGCTGCGCTTTTCGAAGACGACTCGCTTGAAGAAGTAATGTACAACGGCGGTACGCAGTGTGTGAAGGTGGCCCATCGAAACCACGGCATGTGCCGCACCAACATTTGGATTGATGATGAATCGGGCCTCCAAATCGCCAAAAACATCGCCTCATTCACCAACGTCCCCCTTGGCGATGGCCCAGGTATGGTGCCTATCTTTGACGGTCGTCTTCCCGACGGTTCCCGTGTTAACGGAACCATTCCTCCGGTCTCCCCGGACGGACCAACGCTGACGATTCGTAAGTTCAAAGAAGACCCGCTTACGATGATCGACTTGGTGAATTTCGGGACGGTGAATTCGCGACTTGCTGCCATGATGTGGGTCTGGATTGAGGGGTTGGACAGTCGACCTGCAAACTTTGTCATCGCTGGCGGTACGGGGTCCGGTAAGACCACCACGCTGAACTGCCTCGGCATGTATATTCCTTGGTCCCGTCGCTTGCTCACCGTGGAAGACACCGCTGAACTTCAGGTCTACCACGACCACTGGTTGCGCATGGAAACCCGAAGAGAGCGTCCGGACGGTACCTCGGAGGTCGACATGAACGACTGTCTCAAATCGAGCCTACGTATGCGGCCTGATCGCATTATTGTGGGTGAAGTTCGCGGTCCAGAGTGTGCGACATTGCTGACGGCCATGAACACCGGTCACGACGGCTCGTTCGGTTCGCTTCACGCAAACACGGCCCAAGAAACCGTTACCAGAATGATCAACCCGCCCATGAATGTGCCACCCATCATGCTGAGTGGTTTAGACCTCATCATCATACAAGCTCGCCTCCACGTCAACGGCAAAACCGCCCGTAAAATCACTGAGGTTGCTGAGGTGGCCGGTATGGAAGGTGACAAACCTCGTCTCAACGCTATTTGGAAGTACAACGCCGCAAAAGATCAGATTGAGGAAACAGGCATTCCATCGAAGTTGAGAGAAACCATTTGCAGTGCAGCAGGTGTTACACCGGATGTCTTTGAACGCCATGTGGCTCAGCGACAAGCCATCATTGAGGACCTTTGCTCACGAGGCATTTCCGACATCCAAACCGTGACTTCGGTGATTCAGAACTTCTATGCCCAGCAACACTGAGCAGACACCACCGTTCAGCCTTTGAGGCGGTTCAGCAAATCGTCAATACGGTCGATTTTCCCACGGACTCGCGAAACGTTTTCGGAGGCTTCGGATACTGATTCGGCCACCATCGTCTCCTCTTCTTCAATCTCGTCCGTGGCTGGTTTGAAACTGGTGGCAAGGGCCCGAAGTTCCGTCACGATAGCGTCTACCTCAGATTCCGTCACCAGCACACCCGGTGCAATACGAGGAATATCGCTGGGTGAGAGATAGCCGAGTTCTGCTCCAAGAATGCCCGCACAGGCAAGGATTCTCGGGCGAAGGTTGCTCGTGTTGACCTCGTAGCCTTTTGATTCAAGGAATCGGATGACAAGCGCTTGTTGCGCCTCGTCAAATCCATCATCTGCAGTTTCCAAAACGGTTTGAACAAGTTCTTCAAATGCTGCAATGTTGCGCTCCAAGCGGTCAATGGTCATTCGCTCTTGGTCCATCATGTGAACCGAGCCGCGATGCAATATTCTCATCATTCGTTGTCTTCGTTGGATGACAGGGTCGTGAAGGGCTTGGGTTTCTGCGATCTCGATGTGGAGGTCGAACAAAGCATGCAGCCGACCCGAGACACTCGGGACCCGTAGGTCGAGACCCATGGCTCTCCCTTCTTCCTCAAAGGCCATGCGTGCTTTTACAGCATCACCTCTGTGAAGAGCGAGGATGTTTTCCAGTTGGTCTCGAAGGTTGCTCCGCACTTCCTCAAACAGCCGGAGTGCTTCTCGCTCGCCCCAAGATTGCGGCATGGCGGATGCGGCTGCTGATTCGTTCTGAATTTGATAATCAAGTTCCATGATGACGTTTGCTACCGCTTGGTGAACGGGGGGATGGTCGGTTGCGAAACCCTGCTGACGCAGTGAGCCAATGAAGGCGTTCATGTCTTCTTGATTGGTGGTGGAACTCACCATGAGGAAGTCCCTCGCAAAGGCCCTCACCTCTGCCATGCGTTCATTTAACTCAAGAAGAGCGGTCTCAATTTCCAAACTGTAGACTTCTCCGTCAACGTGTTGAATCATGGGCGGGGGGCTGGAAACCTCTTGTTCCGGTGCTGGTTCCACCGTGAGGTCGTGTTCTTCAAACGAGATTTCTTCTTCAACCGGAGGCGCTACAATCTCGTGGGCTGCGGGTGTTGATGGCGATTCACTCGGAGAAGGTAGCGATGGAATACGCATGTTGTCCTTTGGCCTTCGCAGGCTTTTCTTGACCTTCCCCCAAGCGTTTTCTTGGGATGCGAGAACACCCGCCACGCGAGCGAGCAGGCTTTGTTTATTTCCCGACAGTGGCAGTTCGAGTGACTTGCAAAGGGCGTGAAGGTCCTCCTTTGTCATATCATCAAGCGAATCGGTCGTCAGTGACTTCGGGTCGTGATTGAGATGCAGATACAGCCGTTGACGTCGAGCCTTGATGGACCCTGACTTTTTGATGCCGAATAACCCTAGGAGTTCACCAAGGTCGTTGTTTTGAATGCTTCTGATGCCCGCCGTAGAGAAATCCCAGTCCTCCAAGATCAGTTCCCGAATCAGCCTCGCACGAAGCGTTTCAACCGGACCGGTTTTTGACAAATTGTGCTCATTCGCCATGTTCTTCAGATCGTCGAACCGTGCTTGATACAGGTTGGCCAACAACGCAGATTTGTCCATGTTCGCCTCACCTCTTGGCTATTTGCCGCATTCAAAGCATATATGTCTTCGCCGTGGGAAGCGGGTGAAAAGGGCGGTTATCGGCCCGCTTTTTTCCAGCGGTCGTCAATCTTCATCGTTCAATTTCATCAAACTTGGTTTGGCTTCATTGAACGATTCTGGCATCCCTGGCGTTGATCGTTTTGTGGCCTCATGGTCCGTGGTCATGAGGGTAACGAGTTCCATGAATTCCCGAAGAAGATTGACCATGCTGAGATGACTGTTTTCAGGAAGGGCAATGCGCTCACAGGCAGCCGTGACGGTACCGCTTGGATTCAGTGTCTCGATGATCATTTCAACTCTCGGGCCTTTTTTGTAGACGCCCCGTTTCTTGTTGGGGTCCACAAGGGTATTGATGAGGGTCTCATCGCCTTCTTCATTGGCCTTTTTGATGAACGTTGATACTTTTCGTTGCTCGACGTACATGCCCGTGATGCCATGCAGAATTGGGTCAAGGCTTTCCAGCATGGAGGACTCCATTCTATAGGCTAATTCTGCGCTCGGGTCAACCATCTCCTTGAGGGTCGCTTTTGGAAATCCCTTGCGGGTGACCAGCAGTGTAAATCCGTGAAGAGGGGGTGGAATGAACCGTTCTCTTTCCTTTTCTGATTGATCCCGCTGCAACCCGAGCGTGTGACGCCGACTCTTCATTCGGTGTCCGGCGTGAATGGCTCTCGGGACGATAAAGCCGTCAATGGCTCCCTCATTGAGTCGCTCTTCCATCCACGGCCACTGTTCATCTTCGTCCAAGGCATCGAATTCTTCTTTTCTTCCGATGCAAAGAAGGGTTTCTTCCTTTGAGAGAATTCTCAGATCGGAACGCAATCGCTTCATTTGTCTGCGCAACAATTCATGGTCGCACATGATGAGCGACTGTGGAATGAGGTATTCGGGCTTGTCGGGAGCAACCAAGACCCACGTGGGTTCTTTCCGTGAGAGCAGGCCAGCGATGGTCAGTTCTTCGGTGTCGTGGCGTTCCCAATCGAATGCACTCATGGCCAGAAGGTCACCCAATCCGTCTTTCAAACCCTGAACAGCCGTTTCCATGTGTGGAAGTTGCTTGAGCAACAGGTCTCGCTTTTGGCCGTGGGTGTTGACCATTTGTTCGATTTGCTGACGGACACCGTCGTCTCGGTTGGGCGTGGTGAGAATCACGAGACGCTCACTGATTTCCATACCTTCACCTCGGCGAGGGTCGCCCCTCACGGGTGATGGGCGGAGACGACCGGTTAAGAAGCCCGCTGGTGTGGGAGGCATGTGCAGAGTGATGTTGAGAGCCTCACCTCAGCGCTTCAAACGATGCGCGATGAGGTCAATACTGCCCTCTCCTCCTTGATTGAACGTGAGCTTGCACTCGGCGCCGGAGAAGTGGCCGCTGAAGCAGGACGGATGCTCAATGCGGGAGGGAAACGACTGCGCCCTCTGTTGTTCCTGTTGGCCTACCGACTTGCCGGCGGGACAAAACAAGACGACGTAATGCCGCTGGCCCTCGCCTTTGAATTGATTCACACGGCCACGCTGGTCCATGACGATATCAACGATGAAGCACGGGTCCGGCGAGGTATTCCGACCATCCATGCTCAGGCAGGCCAAGCCAAGGCGGTCATCGCTGGCGACTGGCTGTTCGTCCAGGGATTTGGATTGGGAGGGCGGTACAGCGCACAAATCGTTTCCATCATTGCTCGATGCTGTGCCGACATTGCCGTGTCTGAATTTCACCAACTTGATCACGTGCTCAATTTGGCGACCTCGCCCGAAGATTACCTCTCCATCGTTCGGGGAAAAACCGCCGGCCCATTTGCTGCGGGCTGTTATGCTGCTGGCTTGGTCGCAGGTTTGCCCGAAGAACAAGCAAAAGCGTTGGAAACCTTCGGCATGGAGCTCGGTATAGCCTTTCAACTGGTCGATGACCTTCTTGACTTGCGAGGCGATGAACGGATGGGGAAACCCCGAGGCGCTGATGTTTACGAAGGCAAGATGACGTTGCCGCTCATTCATGCGTTGACGCTCTCCCACGGCCGTCATCGTGAGCGATTGTCACAAATCATCGAACACTTTTCCGACGATGATTTTGACGAACTAATGGCTCTCTTGAATCGTTCAAACAGCATGGAGTATGCCGAAATTCTGGTTCGAACGCACCTTGAACGGGCCCAGTCCGCCCTCGATCGCTTTCCCGAGAGTGAAGCAAAATCCATGATGTTGCACATCACAGATTTCGTCAAAATACGTCACACATGAGGTGTTCGGTTGGCCGTCAAAGAGGTTGAACATCGCACCGTCATCATCGTGGGTGCTGGCCCCGCAGGAAGTGCCGCTGCCCAACGCCTCGCAGAAGATGGGGTCGATGTCCTCGTTCTCGAGCGAAGATCGGTGGTTGGAAATCCCGCCCAATGCGGAGAGTGCATCCCACATTGGGGTGAAGTGGTTGGTACTTTCCGAAACATCGACGACCACCAATGGCTGAAGACTTACTTTGATTTTCCAGAGCGGCTCATACTCCATCGATTGGACAACATGCGCGTCTTCCTACCCTCAGGGAAATCCTACGAATTTGAGTTGGACGCCTTCGCAGGTCATCGCCTGCAATTTGACGGCTATCTTGCTGACAAGGCCCAACGGGCTGGAGCGGAGATTCGAACATCGACGGCGCTCAAGCGAATTCAGCACCAAAAGAAAGCCGACCGAGATCTCCTCGTTACCAGCCACGGGCGGTTTTCCTGTGATTTCCTCATCGATGCCTCTGGAAGTCTCGCCCATGTCGGCCGACTCAAACACGGTCAAGACCCCGATGTAAGGCCGGAGGACCAAGTCCCAACGGTCTATGCCCAAGTAAAGGGCGATGTTCCTGAGACCTTTGATGTCTTCCTCGGTTCGGTGGCCCCATCCGGATATGCATGGATCATTCCAAAAGGACCGGGTTTTGCCAACGTGGGACTTGGCGTGCGGGCTGGGAAATTGAAAGGGAATTTGAAAGACCACCTTGAACGCTTTTGCCAAGATTTGAATTTGGAAATCCTCTCCATCGGAGGCGGATGGATTCCAATGGGCGGGCCGGTCAAGCGCATGGTCGATGGCAACACGCTTGCGGTAGGTGATGCTGCAGGCTTGGTGATGCCAAGCAACGGAGGTGGTATCAGCCAAGCCATCATTTCGGGTTGCTTTGCTGCGGAAACGATCCTCGCTCACCTCGAGAACGGGACCCCATTAAACGACTATGAAGACAGGGTGAGGGCGAGCATGGGTCCAGCCCTCAAAAACTCACTTCGCAGCAAAAACATGGGTTATGCGTTCCTTCGAGGGGACATCATGACGGAAGCCATCCTGCGATTCCTCGGCCCTATTGGTGGAATCAAGCGAGCGATGGAATGCGACAAGCCGCTGTGGATTCTGTAGGTGAATGAACGGGGTAAGAACCCATCTTTTGCCGCCACGTCAATCGGTTGATTCAAGTGATTTGACCGGCTGGTTGATTCATGCGAGGGAACATTCGACGCGATGATGGGGCAGTCAGCCCCGTGATTGCAACCGTCCTTCTTCTCGCCATTACCGTGATGCTTTCGAGCATGGTGTTTGTGTTGATGCAAGGCGCCTTGACCACCGTCGAGAAGTCACCGCCTCAGGCCACGGTGAGCGTTCGTGCCTTGGACAACGGGTTTCACGTCGTGCGCATTACCAGTTTAGACCAATCAATTGACCCTGCTCGCCTTGAATACACGCTGTTGCCTTCGAACATGACCACTTCTCTGCCAATGGGCGGTTATGTCGCCGATTCGAATGTGTACGGCGTGATCGGCTCCAACGTCTCGTTTCACGACCGAGATGCGGGCTATTCGGTCACGCAGGGTGATTATTTTGTCATCGACTCCGAAACCATCGGTTCAAACGATGGGACCTGGCGATTCAAACTCGTCGAAAAAAGCGCCGGGGTACTTCTGATCGATGTCACGCTTCCTGCGATGCGTTGACCTTAGCCACCAATAAAGGACATCTCGACCTTTTCGCGGGGCTCAGCCAAACCAGCCCGCTCCATGGAGTATTGGTCATCCCTCTGCGTCCATATGCTGCGTATGGCTGCATGCAGTTCCGATGGCTTGGCCCCCATTCGCAACATTGCCTTGAGGTCGTTGCCCGTGGAGGAGAACAGACAGGTGTAGAGGGAGCCGTTGGCAGACAGACGCGCTCTGGAGCAGTCACCGCAGAACGGTTCCGTCACGGAATTGATGAACCCGAATTCGTGGCCTTCGGCTGAAGAAAAGCGACGGGCCACCTCGTGCGGACCTTGTCCTTTTGCTGCCTGAAGGGGCCCGTAAACCGTTTCGAGCTTCTCACGAACCGCACGTCCGCTGACGACCTCTTCGAGCGACCACCGATTGGTGTTGCCAACGTCCATGAATTCAACAAAGCGGAGCGGAACATTGCGGCTGGTGCATTCCTCGGCGATTCTCAAAATCTCCTGCTCGTTGACGCCCCGACGTACAACGGTGTTGACTTTGACAGGAAGACCAACGTTGGTGGCCGCATCAATGGAGGCCAGCACCTCCTCTGACGTCACTTGAGTTGTGTCGGCCATGGCTGCAAACACGGTTGGGTCCACGGCATCTAAACTCACCGTGACCCTGTTGAGGCCAGCATCATGCAGCGCTTGAGCATGTTTTGCCAACAACGCTCCGTTGGTGGTGAGTGCCAAATCAAGATGGGGCCCGGATGCCCTGAGCATGCGAATCAGCGTGGTTAAATCGTTGCGCAGAAGGGGCTCCCCTCCCGTAAGGCGGACCTTTTGCAATCCGGCGTCAAGCAGAGCCTCCACAACCTGTTGAATTTCCTCATAAGAAAGAAGATCAGAACGCGACAGGAACGTGTGTTCTTTGTCAAAATGTTCTCTCGGCATGCAATATGTGCATCGAAAATTGCACCTGTCGGTCACCGAAATTCGAAGGTCACGCAGTGGCCGACGACGACGGTCCAACAGCGTCATGGGGGAAGGAGGGCACCGTGGTTCTTGAACATATAAGCAAGGGTTCATGTCGGTTTGGTTTCAGCAAAGTCCATGGCGAAAGGGTGGGTCAAGCGGTGGTCCCCCACGCGTCCCGGGGAGAAAGGAAGCCTCCTGCCGATTCTTGAAGTGACGCCCCCGTCCTCTATAGAAGAGATGCATTGGCGTCTTCCTCCCTCAAAGAGCCACGCCATTCGGCACGTGGTACTGGCGGCTCAATCCACTCAAGAAGTTCTTCTCCACAACATGACGCATGCAGGACAAGATGTGGTCTCCATGCGAAGATGTCTCTCGCAGATGGGCGTGGCCTTTGTTGACATCGACGAACACGGTGAAGAGCTCCAACAACCTCACAACGGTGATGACCAACCTGCTTCAGGGACAGCGTCTTGGAGCGTGAAAGGTGTCGGGCCAGGCGGTTTGAAAGCACCCATCAGTGTTCTGCACGCTGGAAATTCAGGGACCTCTCTTCGAATCCTCATGGCTCTCGCAAGTTTGCAATCCACGCCGATCATGCTCGATGGTGATGCTTCCCTGCGTCGTCGGTCGTATCCAAGCATGCTTTCCTCTCTGCGGCAACTCGGCGTCCAAGTGTCTCACGGCATTGAGCAGGAAGGCCTTCCGATTCTCGTTCAAGGCCCGGCTCGTGTTGACGGGCCGCTGGTGTTGGATGTCACGCACTCAAGTCAACCCACAACGGCCTGGTATCTCGCTGCCCCTTCACTTCCTTCTTCGTTTCCGCTTCGATTTGACGGTCAAGCCGTCTCTCGACGTCACGCTTCGTTGACCAAGGCGTTGTGCGAAACCACCGGGGGAGCCACCTCAGAAGATGTTCTCGAGCCGTGGTTGCCTCAATTTGAGGGGGAGGAGCAAACCGTTCCATCGGATTGCTCCATGATGGCCTTTGCCTTCTTGATGGTCAAGGCCAAGCAAGTGATGGTCCATCTCCATGATGTTCCTCACCCTGAAGATGGTTTGGGACATGAAGTTCTTCTCGAAATTGCAGGGACGGTCGGTATCGAGGTGGATGGTCTTGTGCTCAAGCCAACGGACACAGCCCAACGCGTTGAGGTTGACTTGCGCGATGCCAATGATTTGATCACACCGCTTGCAGCCATGCTTGCTCTTGGTGAGGGCGGGAGGATTTCGGGAGCGCCTCATGCTGCCTTCAAAGAGACAAATCGATTGAAGGGTACGGTGGCGTTGCTCAAACAGTTTGGGCTCACGGCCATCCAAACAGATGACGGAGGGTTGACGGTTGAGGGAGGACAGCGCCTCCAATCGCCCACTGCAGTGGTTGAGACGTTTGATGACCATCGCATGCAGATGACAGCCCTTGTTTTGGCCACGGCGTGCGATGACAAGGTGAGGATTGAGGGACCAACGCTTCACGAGGTGGCGGACCCTGATGCTGTTGAACGCCTTCGGGCTGCAGGCGTGCGCATTGAGGAGTCGTTGCATCAGCCTTGGTAGGTTAACCGTGTCGGCCAAAATGATGGTCGAGGCTGTCGAGAGGGATTCTCAGCGAAGTCGGTCGGCCATGGACACACGCCCAGGGGTTCGGAATACGTCGCATGTCATCGAGCAGTCGTCTCATCTCGGGGAGGGTGAGCGGGTCGTTGGCCTTGACCGCACCTCTGCAGGCGTTCATGAATGCGATGTGGTCCTTTTTCGCTTCAATCGTCTCTAGGGGTCCGCCATCGAGCGCCAAATCCTGCAGCAAATCGAGGAAAAAAGGCTTGATTTCTTCACCCTCCAAGAGTTGAGGAGATGCCTTCAGCACCCATGCTTCACCTTCAAGCTGAACATGGAAACCGAGTTCACGTAGGCGTTCCTGTTGTGCGCTTGTGGTGGCTGCTTGACGGGGGTCCAATTCAAGATTCAGCGGGGATAACCGTTCTTGGGGGGCCCAGGCTTGGCCGCTGTTGCGGAGCCGTTCGTAGCGTACGCGCTCGTGAAGCGCATGTTGGTCGATCAGCAACAATTCATCCTCTGCCTGCACGAGGATATAGGAATCAGCAAATTGGGCCAACGGCTCCATGGGGGGGAGTTCGTTCAACGTTCCCTCCAGCGGGGCTTCTTGACTTGGTAGATGTGTTGGGGAGGCGCCAGCATAGCGATGAAGGTGGCGTTCTGCCGAAGAGAGATGGTCTGCGAGCGGGGTATCATCCAGTTGCGGCAACACGCGTTGGCCGAGTGGGGATGAGGAAACCGGACGAGAAGCAGCGGTTGTCGATGTTTCTGCAGCTTCTTCCCCAACCAAGTTCAGTTGCTTTCCAGCAGCCACGGCCCATGCCGGTGGTTGTGGGCTGATGGGCGGGGTCGTGGGGGTTGAGGTTGGCGCCACGCCAGCCGCCGATGCGAGGCTGCGTTGTTGCTCTCGATCTCTCTTGTTTTCGGTCTTCTTCTCATCAGACTCAAAGTAGGTAGAGACTGACATTTGCGACCGCGTTGAGGAAAGACCTTGAAGCTCCGGAATTCCTCCGGTCGCATCGGGTTCGGTTGGAACCGTTTCAAGGGTGAAAGCGATGGCTCGTTCGAGACGCTCTAGCACCCGCCAAGAATGTTTCAAACGAACCTCCCGTTTTGTGGGGTGAACATTGACATCGACTTCGGTTGGCGGGCAGGTGAGGTTGATGACCGCCAACGGGTGGCGTCCGTGCATCAAGCGTGTCCTGTACCCTCTGCGAATCGCTTGCAGAAAGGGTCCTGCGGCTACGGGACGTTGGTTAATGAGCACGTGAATGTCATCGCCTTTCCCTCTCGTGATGTCCGGTGTGCTGATCCACCCGCTCCATCGTTCATCACCGGGAGCGTCGTCATCAGCGGACGGGTGTTGCAGCGGGATGAGTTCGGTTGCCTGAGCACCCATCAGGTCGTAAAGTCGGTCGAGCATGTCTTCGGTGGGTGGGACATTGAGCAAGGTACGCGTTTCGGTTTTGAGATGGAACCCGCAGGAGGGATGTGCAAGCGCATGGTCAACAACAACGTCCACAACGCGAGCCGTTTCTGTTGCAGGGCGTCTTTGGAAAGCAAGACGAGCGGGTGTGTTGCGGAAGAGGTGTTCAACCGTAATTCGCGTCCCATCCGACATGCCAACGGGCGTAATGGATGATTTTTGACCGTCTTCCATGACGATGCTCGCACCCTTTGTCCCCGACGGTTGGCTTTCTACCGTGAGTTTTGATACCATGCCGATGCTTGCAAGGGCTTCACCCCGGAAGCCAAGCGAGACAATAGAGGCCAAATCTTCCTTGCTGGCAAGTTTTGAGGTGGCGTGACGGTCCAAGGAAAGCGGGAGGTCCTCACTGGCGATTCCGGTTCCGTTGTCCTCCACGACCAAACGGTCGAATCCACCGTTTTCCAGCGAGACCGTGATCGAGGTCGCTCCAGCATCAATGCTGTTCTCGATCAATTCTTTGACGACTTGAGCCGGACGTTCAACCACCTCGCCCGCAGCGATATGGCCGATGGTGGCGTCGTCAAGTTGCTTGATGCGACGCGGCTTCATGCTTCATCCTCCGACCGAGATTTGAGGCGATAGAGGAGATCCAATGCCTGACGAGGGCTGAGCTCATCGATGTTGGTCGACCTGAGTTGCTCAACGACTTCATGGACATGAGCCTTGGTTTCTCCAGTCGCTGATTGGGAGGTCATGGCTGCTGCTGCAAAGTACCCCATGAGGCTTGATTGGCCAGGATCTCTTGATTTTGGAGCCCCTTGTTCTCCAGCCTTTGCACCTCCTGCTTGGTGTTCCAAAAAAGCCAGTAGGTCCGTAGCGCGTTCAACCACGTTTCGTGGTAGGCCGGCCAAAGCAGCGACTTGGACGCCGTAGGAGTCATCACATGGGCCGTCTGCGACCTTGTGCAAAAATCGAAGTTGACCATCGACGTGGGCGACTTGAACATGGACGTTGCACAAGCCCGGAACATCGCCCTCAAGGCCAATCAATTGATGGTAGTGGGTGGCGAACAGCGTCCTCGAACCGATGCGGTGACAGATGTCTTCGGTCACTGACCAAGCGATGGATAGCCCATCGAAGGTGGAGGTTCCACGGCCGATTTCATCGAGCAGCACCAGCGATTTTTCCGTGGCGCGCTTGAGGATGTGGGCCACTTCAATCATTTCCATCATGAAGGTTGAACGCCCCCGACGAAGGTCGTCGCTCGCTCCCACGCGAGTGAAAATTCGGTCAACGAGCCCTATTTTCGCGACCTTTGCAGGCACAAAGCACCCGGCTTGGGCCAACACCGTCACCAAAGCAACCGTGCGAAGATAGGTCGATTTTCCACCCATGTTCGGCCCTGTGATGAGCAGAAAGGCCCGTTTTGGATTGAGGTTGACGTCGTTCGGGACATAGCCGTGTTGTGCTTCGAGGACGGGGTGGCGTGCATCTTCCAACCGGATCAACCCTTTGTCGGACATCTCGGGCTTTGTCCACTGACGTTCTCTGGAGACGGAAGCAAAACACTGCAACACATCGATGGCCGCTACCTTTCGAGCAATTTCCGCAAGCGTACTGGCGTGTTCAGCACAGTATGCTCTCAATTCCAAAAATCGGCGATACTCGAGTTCCTTCAGTTTGGAATCTGCGGTGAGCAAGAGGTCGTCTCGTTCTGTCAACTCGACGGTGGTGTAGCGGGAGCCATTGGTAAGTTGTTGCTTCCGCCTCCACTCCTCCGGGACTTTGTCGATATGTGTCGCCGTTACTTCGATGAACCAACCCACTTGTCGGTTGTTTTTCACCTTCAATGACGGGATTGCCAGTTCCTGACGAAGCGATGCCTCAAGATTGGAAAACCACGCTTTTCCCTCGTTGGTCACGGCCCTCAACTCGTCCACCTCTTCGTCCACACCGCCCTTGAGAAGGCCACCATCACGCAAACCCAGGGGGGGTGCTTCCGATAAGGTCGCTTGAATAAGCGCCATCATTTCGCTCAAAGCGTCGAGATTTGAGGCCAGATGGGTGAGCAAAGCATCGTTGCTGTCATTGCACCAGCGAACCAAGGCAGGCATCCGCTCAAGGGCGTGGGCTGTGGCAACCAAATCACGGGCGTTGCTTCGTTGATATGCCAACTGTGTCGCCAGTCGTTCCATGTCCCGAATTCCCTTCAAAGCGTCACGTAGACCGTCCAATCGGCGTGCTGATTTCGCGAACGCCCCGACCGCAGCGTGGCGCGTTTCGATGGCCTGTGTTTCCGCAAGGGGATGAAGCAGCCAGGTTTTCAGTAATCGGCGCCCCATCGCCGTCCTGCATCGGTTCAACGTTGACAACAAACTGCCGTCGTATTCACCCGACAAGGTGCTGGTTAGTTCCAAATTTCTCAACGTGGTTTGATCCAAGAGGAGATGGCCCTGCTCCTCGATCACCTCAACATCCTGCAAAGGGACATCTGGTCGCATGTGAACCGTCGCCAGATAATCGGCAGCAAGACCAGCAGCGGAGAGTGCCAAAGGCGCATGATCGAGGTCCAAGTGACCGAGGTCGGCCACATCCAACATGGCCTTGAGGCGTTCCTCACGTTTTGTTTTGCTGAGATTGTGTTGACTGACCATGGTGGCCTCAAGGTTGAGAAAAAGCCGACCCATGTGTTCGTTTTCGGCATCTTTGGGCGAAAGGACCAATTCGCTTGGCTGCCAGCGCTGGAGATCGTCTTGGAGTCGAAGAAATCGGTCCGGTCCGTCATGCGTGCTCGCCCACGCTTTCCCTGTTGAAGCGTCGATGACCGCCAATCCCAAGCATTCCTTGGACAGAGCAACAGCGGCAAGCATTGAGGTTTCATCACCCTCCAACAACCCCTCTTCATAGAGGCTACCGGGCGTGTAAACTCGGGTGACGACTCGCTCGAGCAGTTTGGCGCCCTCTCTCAATTCTTCTTCCTGCTCCGCAACGGTGACTTTGTATCCCGCCCTGAGCATGGTCTTGAGGTGTTCTTCCAAACCGTGCCACGGGAACCCTGCCATCGGAATGGGCACCTCGGCGTGTTTGTCTCTTGAAGTCAGCGCGAGTCCCAAGACATCAGCAGCGGTTTCAGCGTCTTGGTGAAACAGTTCGTAGAAATCTCCCATGCGAAAGAAGAGGATGGTGTCCGGATGTTGCTCTTTGATGTCAAAGAACTGGTCCATCATGCCCCTTTTTGCTATCCTCTTCACCTCCGTGGCTTACGCTGGAGTTTGAGGAAGTTGACGAGGGCACATGAAGGTTCTCAACCG
>JAYPIL010000018.1:28562-29716 GCA_038127845.1 Candidatus Poseidonia sp. | reverse complement strand
GATTTGGCAAGAAGGACCCGTCGCGTGGTTGGTTCGCCCGTCATGTGACAGGGCTTGGCTTCGCTGTAGGGTTCTGTTGCATCGCCAAGGAATGAAAGCCCAGTCGTGCGTTCTATAATTTCTGCATGGGCGTCGGAACCGTCAAAGGCGAGCTCGTAAATGTGGCCGTCGTTCACTTCGCCATCCATGTTCCACTGGCCTTCGGACTCCGTGAACGCAGGCAGCGGTTGAACGACGTCGTCCATGTGCTGCGAGGCTCGTGCACGAAGTTCGTCGCTGATCTCATCCAACACACGGTAACATTCGTCAACGATGTTGTCCATCGCAAGCGGTTCCTTCCCCCCGGTCCGTCGGGCCGCAAAGGCCGTTCCCTGCGCGATATCTCGAGGCCCGATGTCCAACCGCAGCGGCACACCCTTGATCTCCCAATCATAGTACTTCTGCCCGGGATGGAGGTCTCGGTCGTCTACCTTCACCCTCAGGCCACGGGAGCGTAGTTGGTCTGCGACCTCATGGGCGACGGCAACGGTGTCGACTTCGAGGTTCTTTCGGATCATCGGACAGATGACCACTTGGAACGGGGCAATCTTCGGGGGCATGATGAGACCGTTCTCATCCCCGTGCATGCCAACGATGGCACCGAGAAGTCGCTCCGACATCCCGTAGGTGGTTTGGTGGCAGAACGCCTGCTTGGCATCGAGGTCTTCGTAGGTCACATCGAAGGCTTTGGCCCACTGGTCCCGATAGTGGTGGCAGGATGCCACTTGGAGGGTTCGGCCGTTTGGCATCACCGCATCGATACCGATGGTGTACCAGGCGCCGGGAAACGTGTCCCACACCGGTCGCTTCGCTTTGATAATGGGCAGACAGAGGTCATGCATGAGGCGGTCAACGATTTCCAAGTCCTCTGCGATTTGCCGGCTTGCATCCGCTTCGTCAGCGTGGGCCGTGTGGGCTTCAAAGAAGTGAATTTCACGAACGCGAATGAAGGAACGGGTTTGCTTGGTTTCATAGCGGAAGGTGTTGACCATCTGGTAAATTTTCAGCGGGAGGTCTTTGTGCGAACGAATCCACAACGGAAACATGGTGTACATCGCGGTTTCAGAGGTCGGTCGCAGAAACATTGGAATGTCCAAGTCGTTCTCACCTGCGTG
>JAYPIL010000018.1:0-28552 GCA_038127845.1 Candidatus Poseidonia sp. | reverse complement strand
CCTGCGTGCTTAACCCAATAGACTTCTTTCTTGAAACCGCCCTCCTCATCTTCGTCCCGAAGGTCATCGGGGTCAACACCCTCCTCGCGGGCTCGCTTGAGACGGGCCACCAGCGCATTTTCCTTCTCAAGAAGGTTCTCTGGAATAAGTAAGGGGAAATTTACTTCCTCGTGATTCGTGCGTTCCATCTCGGCATGGGTCAACGCATCGATGAGCTTCATCGTTTTCCAGCCATAAGGTCGCCAGACGTCCATGCCCTTGATGGGATAGCGCTTGTCAACCAACTCAGCGGCTTCGACAATGAACGGGTACCACTCATTGAAGTTCTCGGATTTCGATGGAATTCCGCGCTTCGCTTTACCGTGGCCCATGGTTGGTGGGCTGACTTCGGTTTCATCAAGATGACGCTTCATCCCGTCCTTCGGCGTTGTACTTGCTGAGTGTCAAGAGCGCAACCACCGCTGCACCGCACCATACGACTTCGAGAACGAAAAACGCCCATTCAGAAATCAAAAAAGCGCGTATCCCCAACAATCCGGATCCAAACGCCATCATGAAGAGATAGATCGGTTGTTTGCTGTGCAGGACATCTCGGGTCTCGAGCAGAAAGGCAAGCAAGATGCTCATCATACCGATGTAGGCGATGGCTTCGGAGAGCAGGCCATCTGCTGTCAAGCATCATCACCTTCGCTTCATGAACCGGATGAATCCGAGCAAAAGCACCACGAACGCCACAAGGTCGGGAATTCCAAGGCCACCCGTTGTCCCGCCCAAACCGTTCATGCTCTCGGAAAGTACCGAGTAGGACCAGCCGTCCGATTCACCAATTTTGTAGAAATCCATCAGATTGATTCGGGTCTGCTCAGGACCTCTGCAAGCGTCCATTCCCGTTGAACACACGCTCTCGAACAAGGAGGAAAACAAACCGAGCGCATTGAAAACGACAAACAACAAGCCAAGCCCAAACACCCAGCGAAATCGACTGGGAGGTGCTGATGGAACTGCAGGCATCTCGAGCGAAACGTCGGGGAGGTCAGGGAGAGGAACGGTGGGTATTGCTCCTCCAACGGGTGCAATGACTTCGACCAACATGTCCGTGGGAGGCGCAACCTCGGTCACCGGTGAGCCGCCCCCCAAAGCAGCCGCAGCATCCCGTGGTTTGACGGGTTGCACCGCTGCGATTTTGATGCCATACAACCGGTCTGCAAGACTGACCAATGTTGGGTCGTCAGCGATTTCCGAGGGGTCAAGTTCACCGTCCAGCAGTTGCTGAAGACGCTCTTGAACAGATGACATGGGCTACCCTCCGATGGTCATGCGTGCCCGCTTCCCTTCAAGAAGCCTCCTTTTGATGAAGCCGGAGAGGAGCGGGAGGTTCAGGCCTCCTCGTCGGCGTGGCGGTCAAGGAGTTCTTGGCTTACCAAACCGTTTCCGCAATGAGGGCACCGGTCGGCTTTACCCAACATGGCTGGCCGAATCGCAAGAACGGCCAAGCAACTTGGACAGGCTGCAAGCATTTCTCCCTCTTCGAGGTCGAACGTTCCGGAAGCCGTTGCGTTGTGGTATCCAGTTCTGTACCCCGGATGCCAGTGGAACAACGCTCGTCTTCCCGACCCCAATGCAGCCCATGAAAACAAAACCACGAAGAGAATGTTCGAGAGATAACCGCCCACGATCATCAGATAGAGTGACCACAGCGCATTGAGGGCAAAGATGATGCTCGCCAGCAGGAGGACAGAGACGGCTGGCCAATACGCCCAAGGCTTTCGATTCCGGTACCCGCCGTAAATCATCAGACCAGCGAATGTGACGCCCCCGATGACCGCCGTACCCAGAGGGCCCGTGAGCAAACCCACGCCGATGAAAATTTGAGCGAAGATGAAAATCACGATGGCTCCGTCAACCAAGAGAATGAAACTCGTCCCTCGGTGAACGTGAGCGATGGGGTCGCCAGCAAAGGATGGCGAGGGGGCAGCACCTGCCAACACCATCTCGTCAGCACGGTTTCCAGTCACAGTGCTTCCTGCCGAAGGGTGCATTTGAATCATTTGTTTGGCAACCACCACCGAAGCGAAGAAGTCTTGACGGGAGGGTGCTTCGCCCGACCATGGCGATGCGCGACACCGACGTAGCCGTCACGGGCACGTCCCTCAAGGACCGCCATGTCATCCTTGGCGTCACGGGCGGTATTGCCGCGGTTGAAACCGTGCGCCTCGCCAGAGAACTCCGACGCGAGGGTGCAACCCTCACGGTGATCATGACACCGTCCGCTCAACGTATACTCACGCCATTAGCGGTCCGTTGGGCTTCACAAGCGGAGGTCATCACCGACTGGGACGGTGACCTCTCCGTCCTCAACCATGCTGACGGCGTGCTTGTCGCTCCAGCCACGCGAGATGTGATGGCAAGCCATCTCCACGGATTGCAACACGGCCCGTTGATGATGGCGCTGTCCGTAGCTCGTTCTCGGGCGACGCCGCTGATGATGGTCCCCAGCATGCATGTTGACCTTGCGCAGGATCCGATTACTGACGATTTGGTCGTGGCGCTCAGAAAACAAGGCGTGCACGTGGTGTGGGGTCCGGAAGAAGAAGGCAAACGCAAAACGCCGAGCGTAGACGAAATGGTGGCTCAATTCGCTCACCGCGTCAACGCCTCCTCACCGGCCCGCAAAGCCGTGGTGGTCACCCTTGGTGCCACCCGGTCAGCCATTGACGATGTTCGGCATGTCCAGAACACAAGTTCGGGAGCAACGGGTTGGTCCATCGCCTCGCACCTCTTCAAGCACGGTCACGACGTGACATGCGTTGCAGGCGTCACCACGTCTCCACAACCCTCGTGGTTACCCTTGGTCATCGACGCACCGACCCCCATCGCCATGCTGCAGGAATGCAAGGCGCTGGCGAACGACAGCATCGATGCCTGGGTTCATGCTGCTGCTGTTCTGGACTATGTTGTTGAGCATCCTGCGGAAGGCAAGGTGGCAAGTCAGCAGGGTTCGTTGAATGTCCCCTTGATTGAAAGTCCGAAGCATATTCTTGAATTGAGGGATGCGTGCTCGGATGCAGTCCGTATCGGATTCAAACTCGAATCGGGTGTGAAACAGACCGATCTGATTCACAGGGCCTTCGCGCAGGTGGAGCGTGCTGGCATGACCGCTGTCGTTGCGAATCGGCTTGAAGACCTCGGAGACGCCACCAAACCAAGGGGCTACCTTGTTGACCGCCAGGGCGCCCATTTTGTTCTCGAACAACAAGCCGATCTCAACACCGCTGTTCAAACCTTGATCGAACGAGGAACGGGGGATTAGGCATGCGACGCTTTGCCGTTGTTGGTCATCGGGCGATGTCCAAAGGAAAACTTCCGCTCAATGATTTGGCCGGTGGGGCAGGGCGCATGGACGTCCTCATCCGTGCCGTCATGGCGAGTTTGTTGACAAGCCACGGCATCCGCTCAAATGTCGAGGTGGTTCTCCACCTTTTGGGAGGACCGGGGCCCCCGAGAAGGGTGAAGTTTGACGGTTCAAACCTCAAAGGCATCCATGCTGAAGAGCGTTCTATAGCAGGAACCATCGGCAAGGTTCTCGCTCAACCTCTGCCGCCCATCGGTCGGTGGGACGAGATTTCAGCTGGTTTGCTCCACAGCGGCGGGAACCTTGAGACAACTCTGCGAGAATGGAGAGACACAACGGTCATCGCCTTGGATGCCGATGCCGCAAGGTTATGGAAAGTGGATGCGGTCTTGCCTGCCGACAAGACAGAGGAAGGAGAACGAGACCTTGGCTTCATCCTCAGCGACGACAAACCGTTGGACCCCGCAACGATCGATGGTCACATTACTCGCTCTCTTGGAACCACATGGTTGCAAGGCCATCTTGCCATCGGCACGGTTCATTTCTTGTTGGACCAAGGCGTCTGCCTCAATCTTGATTGAGCCACAAAGGCCAACCGTCGTTCGTTTGTTTCAGGCTGTGAGCTAGCAGGTCTTCGTCAAGGGCGAAAGGATGGCTTTGCGGCCACACAGCAAGGCAGGAAAGGCTGGCTTTTCCTTCCTCTACCGCATCACAGTCACCATGTTCCACCGCAGAATGGTCCACAGAAGCAGCGCCGATGGTAAAGGTCGCAGTTTCGTCAGCATCCCGGCCCTCAAATCGAACCGCATTGCGGTACCAGCGCACGCCAAGCCTTGTTGTGTCCCAACGACCGTTCCAGTTGGGCGGCGTGTTGATGTTGAGCATCAAATCCCCGTTTGAAAAGGCACTGAGGAGGGCATGTTCGGGATCTTGGACCCATCGTTCCCCCTTGTTCGCAGACGGCCAAGCAGCAAAGTAACCCGTGTCCATGCTTCCATGAGGGCGACCGAGATTGGCTGCTTTGTGAGGGAGCACCGATGAGGCCTTTTCAACGGCCTCGAGGGTGGCATCAACAGCACGTTCCATCCCTTCGAGTTCAAAGGAGGTGAAGGAGGTTGCAATGGCAGGTACGCCGTAGAGACCTGCTTCTCTTGCTGCACCCATCGTGCCGCTGTGGTAGGAATCCTGGGAAAGATTCGGGCCCAAATTGACGCCGGAAACGACCATCTGTGGAACAACACCCGGGACGAGGTGATTCAAACCGCCGTCCAAGGCCACGATCATGGTATCGCAGGGCGTGCCATCGAGTTCGAACAAGTGCACGGGGCAGACATGCTCGTCAAGTTCCCAAACGGGTGCCAAATCTTGTCGAGACCTCAATCCCATGGGTTCCATCAATTTGATGCGCATGCCCGTTGCGGAATGGTTGGTTTTTGGCGCAAGCACCACGAGGGGATACCCTCTGGCATGCAGGGCTTTGACCAGAAGACGAAAACCGGGGGCTTCAATCCCATCATCGTTGGTGAGCAACAACCATCCTCGTCCTTCGTTCATACGCTCACCGCCTTAGGCTCCCTCGGTTCTGTTTTGATTGTTCGCTTGGACCTGTGCGTGTTGTTCTGAAGCGACCACCACCGTGAGCAACCCGGCCATCAGGACAGCCCCGCCCAACCATGTCCATGTCCCCGGGATACCCGAATCAAAGAACAACCAACCGATGAGAGAACCCAACACGGGCTCCAACGTCACCGAAACGGAGACGACAAGGGGCGAGATGTATCGCAAGCAGGTGTTGAGTCCTGTGTGCCCCAACAATCCGGCAACCAAGGCGAGCAACAAGAACCAGCCAAAGTAAACCGGGTCGGTCCACCCTAACACACCAAATTCTGAGAAGTTCGGTTCCATGAGCATTGATGCAGGCACCAGAAGAACGGAGGCGATGAGCGTCACGGGGAAAGCGTAGAGGAAGATCGGCATCCACGACCGGAGGATTCGTCCGATGACGATGTAACCCACGACAAAAACGGCGCCACCAAAAGCCAATGCATCGCCAAACAGCGTGACGGTTTGGCCTCCTTGTGATGAACCGGCATCCAACAGGGTAAGGCCTGCTCCAAGAAAGCAGATGATGGCCCCGATGGTCTCTTTCGGCAGCGGTCGTCGTACATTGGCAACCACGGGAGCGAAGAGAACCATTCCCAGAACGATCACAAGAGGATGTGCCGTCACGAACAGCAAGGAGTGCGTAAGGCTGGTTTCATCAAGACTGGCCACCCAGGTGCCAAAATGCGCTGCCAGCGCAACGCCACTTGCGAACAGCCAACGCCATGTGGTCGCTGACCGATACTGCGAGCCCACCTGCTCATCCATGTTGCGGAGTTGTACCAAAAACATCGGCAAGAGGACCAAGGAGGTCAACTGCAGCCTCCACGATGCTCGGAGCAACGGCGGGACTGAGTTAACGTGTTGAAACAAGGCCCCAGCACTGGAAACGCCAACCACGGCGGCGACCAAAAGCCCCCAAACCCATCTCGGCGTGGAGGTTTCACGCATTCGGGTCACGCTCAAGCCTTCGTGCTCGAGGCGTCACCGCCAATCACACCAGCACGCTTGAAGAGATAGTAGATTGCGGCACCAACAGCCACATTGATGAGAATCAAACTCGCCATACGAATACCGTACCATGCCTTTGAATTGGGGAAGTTTTCAACACCCATGATGGTCGCAGGGTCACCGTTGTCATCGTACCACAACGAGTCGACGAAAGACAGGATACTCGATTCGGTCCCGAAGAACGCTTCGCCTGTGAGCAACCCTGCTGCAACCATGAAGGTGCTGAGCAGGATGAGCGCACGCTGCTTTTCAGCCGCCGTCGTTCCCTCACTTGCTTTGAGTGCGTCAATCCGTGGCTGGAGTTTCTTGTCTTCCCAGCGGTCACGAGCAACACCACCGATGAGCATCGGCAAGGTGTGGGGGACATCGAGATACATACCGAGGCCGAACGAGGTACCCATGCCCGTGCCCCACTCAACGAACATACCGAGCAGGAACCCAAGGGCGAGGAGGTACAAGTCACCTTGGCCTTCGGCAAAGATGACCGAGAACGTTGCGAAGGCATTGGCTTGGGGCGCAATCAGTTGAATGCGACCCTCAGCCAGTTGGATGGAAAGGAAAATGGCGACACCTGCACCAATGATGGCCCCCGGCACAACACCCATGATGTTTCCTTTCGAGATGTGGTAAGGACGGTTGCCGATGTAGAGGCTGTTCTTGTAATCACCAATGACCGTACCGCTCATCGAAATCGCAGAACCGAACACCGTCGTACCCACCAGGCCGAGCAACACGGCGTCCTGGGTGTTCAAGTCAAGCAATTCTTGTGCGTTCAAGAACACCCCGAGGAGCATGAGCAAAACGATGAACGAAGTTCCAGAAACAGGTTCGATACCCGTTTCACCCATCACACGAACGGCGATGGCGCCGAGCATGAAGGTCGTCAGGATGAGGACCAAGGCAAAGACGAGGGCTGCGAGGGGTGAGAATCCACCGATGGAGAAAATGATGATCATGGCAAAAAAGGTCACGCCCATGAAAATGGGGATGTGCTTGAGCGGCCATTCATACCAGCCACTTCCCTCCATGTATTCTTGGCTTCCATCACCCTTGAACGCCGCACCGATGTCGGTGAAGATGTTGGCAAAGGTTCGCCACATCTTGGCCAAACCAAACATTCCACCACCGACGATGGCGCCGATGGCAATCGTTCGAACGGTTTTGGCAAAGGCGATCATCTGCAACGGAGCCGAACCGCCGCTTGCGTAATCTTGGATGGGGATGTTCGCTTGTTGCGTTGCATCGTAAATGGGGACGTTCATGAACACGGCAAGCGGCACGAGGAAGAACCAACCCACGATGGTCCCCAGGTTCACCAAAAAGGCAACACGCGTTTTCATGAACCAGCCGATGGCAAACATCGACGGCGTGAGAGCCACGCCGATGTAGGTGTAGGCAAAGGGATTCCAAGCCGTTTCCTCAGACCAGTGCGTTTGCTTGAGCGAAATGCCATCGACCGTTCCGGATGGCTGGTGAATTTTTCCATGTGAGTAAAAACTCGCAAGGCCAATGTCGCCATAATGCACCGATTCTGCGATGAAGTCGAGGAGGGCGACCTTACGATCGTTCAACCAAATCAGCGGATATTCCACCAAAAAGAGACCAACCATGGTGACGACCGTCCATACTCCAATGGTCTTCAGTGAATCTCTGGCGTGCTCGACGGCACCGGTGCTCACATCCGAAGAGATGTCCAGCATCTTGAGCGTCGCTTCAAATCCCGGTAGAGGGAGCGGGTCTTCAACCAACCAAACACGTCTGAAGATGATGAAATACATGACACCGAGGAACCCGGCGAACATAGAGGCAACAATACCGATGAAAGCGAGGGTGAAGGCTTCACCATCATCTAACGTGACAAGCGGGCCATCAGCGAGCGCATAAGCGGGTTGACTCGCTAACAAAAAGATGGCAGGGAAGGTAAAGATGAACCCGGTTGAAGCGTGCGTTGCACCGGTGGTTGCCGACGTGGCGATGTTCACTTCAGACGGCGACCACTTCAGCGCCATACCCAGCAAATAGGCGATGTACCAGGCTGCCGAAATCGCCAGACCGAGTTTGAGCCCAATGTAGGCGGTGACGCCGGAAAAAACTGCACCAATACCAATACCGATGAGGACTTTTGGGGTGTTCCAATGCGACACCTCAAAGGATTCTTGGAGGTTTTTCTCCTCAAGATATTGCTCAAGAACACCCGTGTTGAGGTTGTTGTACATCTCATCGTCGAGCCACGTCAGCGTCCCCGCTTCTATGGCCTTCAGACCTTCTGGTGTGATCGGTTGGCGATACGCCGATTTTGAAACGGTTTTCTCGCCACTCGCGTCGCTCTTGGACATCACAACCACCCGCGGCGCCACAGCGCCTTGCCTTCCGGTTGTGAAGGCACTTCATGACCGTTGCGATGCTCAAGCCGTTGCTACTTCCTTTTGTCGGTTGCGCTCATCCTCTGCACGAGCAACGGCGATGCCGTCCTCAACATCGACCTTGCGAAGCATAATGGCGCCAGCTACAATGAGCAGTGAGATGGCAAAAATACCAACACGGGAGTCAAACCAGACGGTCATCACCGAATAGATCAGCGGACCGAGCAGAGCGGCGACCTTTCCAAAGAAGCCGAAGAAGCCAAAGAATTCAGCGGAGCGTGTTTCAGGGACCATTTGACCAAACATCGAACGGGCGAGTCCTTGAGAACCTCCGAGAAGAGCACCGCCAAACACACCGAGCAACAGGAACTGGAAGAAGACCGACATGCCGAGTGGAGCCCAGACCAACTTCCGTGCGGTCTCTGGAATGAAATCCAGTTTTCCGTCGCCAAGGGAGGTCGGGTGATTGACGCCCAAACCCGTGGTGTTGGCAAACGCGCCGCCTTCAATGCTGTAGGAGAACCGAGATTCATCCATGGTGGCTTCGAGAGCAGCCAAGGCTTCTGCGGTGATGGCGACGCTGACATTGATGGCGTTTCCGTCGCTATCAAACGCCCATTCAACGGCACGACCAAGCGTGTAATCTTCGTTCACTTGAACCGGAAGGATGGCTTCGTGGTCCAGCGCCCACTGTTGTTCATCGTCATCGGGCAGGGCGGCGATGGGATTGACACCTTCACGAGCAACAGCGTCGTACATGAGGGTGTCTTCGTTCCACGTGTACTGGACATCGTATTCTTCGTGGTTTTCAAGTTCCAAAGGAGCGAAGGAAAGGGCGCCGACGATGACGAAACACCAGCACACCAAGGAAAACTGAAGTGCACCCTTTGTACCCCATTTCTCGGCGAGTTTCGTGAATCCGATGGCGGCAGGAGCAGCCACGAATTGGATGATGAGGATGGTCAAGATCAATCCGGTTGTGGTCAATCCAAGGACCACGATGCCGAACACACCGGCCAGCGCCGTCACCGAGTTGATGCCGTCGATGAAACAGAAGTAGGCCAGCATGTAGAAGAAGAGCGTTCGGAAGCTCTTGATGTCGGAAAGGGTCGCTTTCACTTCGCCAAGCGCCATAACTGTGGAATCAACGAGACCCATCGGCTCCATCTCGTTTTCAATGTGCGGCTCGGGAACCATGCGGAACGTCATCTGAGCGAAGCCAAGCCACCAGATACCCGAGGAAGCCATGGCGAAGGGAATGACCCAAGAGCCCTCCAGCGTCATGACCATGGCGAGGTGGACCACCAGCAGAAGGCCACCACCGAGGTAACCGGCTGCGAAGGCTTTGTTGGAGATGGAATCCATTTCGGATTCATCGCCCATGTGGGGTAAGAGAGCGTTGTAGAACACACCCGCGCCGTTGAGACCCACATTGGCCAGCATGAACATGATAAGCGCCCATATCCAGCCTGCCGATACGCCAAGATACGGAGAAAGGGCGAGCAAGACACAGGAAAGTGAACCGACCAACGTGAGAATTCGGAGCCACCAAATTTTGATCATCCGACGGTCGGCGATGACACCAAGCGAAGGAGCACATACGGCAACCAGAAGCGCCCCGATCATGACCGCAGCAGAATACATGGCATCTGCTGTCCATTCGCTGCCGAGTAACTTCGTGGAGATGCCGTTTGCCTCAGCGAAGAGATAGGCGAACCACGCAGGGAAAATCGCCGTGGTGACCGATGTTTCAAAGGCGCTTTTCCCCCAATCGTAGGCACAATAGCCACGAACTCTCTGGTCTTTTTCTACTGCAGCAGTGCTGGTTTCCATGCCTCACGTAACCATGTTCACCTTATCAATTCATACCCGCCAACCCAACTGGGGACAGCGAATCAATTGGAACGAGGCGTTTTCCATCAGTGGTCTCGAATAATCTTGTAGCGGCCAAGCGCTTCCATCCACATGATTTCTTTTCCGGCCTCAATGTTCATCTCGGGCTCCAGTGGAAGAATCATCATCGAGTGGTCTCGCATGTTCATCGCGTGGACTTCGTTTCCTTCGAGGTGCGTCACCATGGCCGTTCCTTTCTCGATCATGGGGACGTTGATGCTATCGGTCACCGTTCCGACGTGAGAGATTTTCTTGTCGCTGAAAATGTTGACAAGTTCAAGACGAGCCTTGGCGGAACCGTGCTTTCCTGGCTTGGACTTAGATATGCTCAAAATTTTGTAAGCTTCATCCTCGACAACACAGAATCGTCCAACTTTCAACGTTCGAATTTCAACACGGTCAGTCCCTGGCATGGTTCTCCCTCGCCCTTCTGTCATGGTGTTGGCTTATCACCCTTGGGGCGATGAGGACTGGATTTTCACAAATCACGAACGTCAAAACGCTGCCCTGATTCATTCATGGTGTGCTCCGTCACAAGAGGCATGAGTTGTTTGGCCACATCGTCTGGACGGACCAATTGGCCGTCCTCATGGTAGCCAACGAAGTTTTCGAGAAGCGGGAAATCGGTCTTTGAGGAAGACCGGATGGTCGCCTGCATGGCCGTGTCCACGATGCCAGGAGCGACCGAAACGGCACTGATGTTCCGATCTGCTCCTTCTGCTGCGAGGCAACGAGTCCACATATCAAGCGCTGCTTTTGCACTGCAGTAGGCTGACCACGAAGGCAACGGCCGTAGGGCTGCACCGCTTGAGATGGTCGTAACACGGACACGGTGGCCACCGAGGAGTACGGGGCCGAGGCCCGAAGTGAGGGCTTGCACGCCAACGATGTTGACCATCAATGAGCGCATCCAATCATTGGTATCTGCCTCAAACAAGGGCTTGATTGGGGCAATGTCGCCAGCATTGTGAACGAGTCCATCGATTTGCTTGACATCCCCAAGAATCGTTTCAACGGCAGCGGCGATGGAATCTGTATCTGCCAAATCGCACACGACGGAAAAAGAGGATGGTGAGAGATGCTGAACAGCACGTGTTGTGTCTTCCAACTCGGTGCTGTGCCGTGCGAGCAGAAGAACACGAGCACCCTTCTGCGCCAGTTCAAGGGAAAGGGATTTCCCAAGACCTTTTGATGCGCCGGTTACGAGAAAAGTCTGTCCTTCGAGAGAATCCATGCGCTGACCTCAGTAGGTGTAGAAGCCTTGGCCGGACTTTCGACCGAGTTTGCCTTCCTCGACCATTTGGACCAGAAGCGGTGCAGGTGCGTACTTCTCCGTTCGGAAGCCCTCGTAGAGGACGTTCATGATGTGAAGCACCGTATCGTTGCCGATCAAATCCGACAGTGCCAACGGACCAATGGGGTGGTTCATCCCGAGTTTCATGATGCCGTCGATGGCTTCGGGCTCGGCCACACCTTCCTGAAGCGTGAGGATGGCTTCGTTGATCATCGGGCACAAAATTCGGTTGGACACAAAGCCGGGGGCGTCGTTGCAGGAAAGGGCGGTTTTCCCCATCTTTTCGGCCGCTTCAACGACGGCGATGTGGGTTGCTTCGCTGGTGCCATCGCCGTTGATGATTTCAACGAGTTTCATGATGGGGACCGGGTTCATGAAGTGCATCCCGATGACCTTCTCGGGCCGCTGCGTGGAAGTGGCGATGGTGGTGATGGAGATGGAGGAGGTGTTGGATGCCAGGATGGTTTCGGGTTTGCACAGGCTGTCAAGTTCGGTGAAGATCTCCTGCTTGAGCGAGAGAATCTCGGGCACGGCTTCCACCACGAGGTCGCAATCTGCGCACAAGGACCGGTTGGTCCCTGTGGTGATGCGGGCAAGGGCTGCGTCTGCGTCCTCCTGGGACATGCGCTCCTTACTCACGAGTTTCCCAAGGGAAAACTGGATGGTGCCAAGCCCCTTCTCGACGTACTCGTCTTTGATGTCGATCATCACCACATCGTAGCCAGCACATGCTGCTACCTGTGCGATACCGTTACCCATTTGTCCTGCGCCAATGACGCCAATGCTCTGAATCATCGTCTCACCTTGGTCCAAATCCACACGCATACCGTTCATGAAGATGCGTGTTGGATGATATGAAGAAGAACCAACGAGTAAACCCATGAAGAAGTAGCCCGACTCGGATTCGAACCGAGGTCGGCGGGACCAAAACCCACCATGATGGACCCCTACACTATCGGGCTGTGTAAGACGGTCGGAGCGGTTCCGCTTTTTGTTCTTGTCGGCTTTGACTTCAGCGGAGCAGGTCATGGTCGCCGAGCGTTTTTTTCGCACTCTCAACGAATTGATTCAAATCCAAATCACTACGAGCCATGTACACCTTTGCCTGCAGGCCCATGTCGAGTTTGTCAAGGGAGCGAACGAACACAGCCTCTGACGTGCTTTGCTGCTCGTATTCATCGTACAAACCAAGCCATTCCGGTGCAAGGTCATTCATGGCTGCACGCTCATCCTCAACCTTTGTCGATCGGTCGTCCTGAGGCGTGAGGTCACCAACAATCACTTCGGGTAAATCGTGAACCAGGCACAATTTGAGAACGTGTTCGAGATTCAATTCAGGAGGACACAATTTCATCGCAAGAATGGCCATGCCCCATGAGTGAGCAGCTACTGACTCGGGATGAGGCACGCCAGCGTTGACCCAACCTTGTCGTTGGACATCCTTGAGGCCAAGGTACTGCATCAATTGCTCTCGCATGCACAGGGCTCCATGCACGGGTTCAAAACCCCATCTCCTCACCCCACCGCATGGCTGGCAGAGTACCCGAATGGTGGGAGGAAGCTCATGCCTTCCTGCTCGATGATGTTCTGCTTGGTCCCGTCGTCAAACAACACGGGCCGGAAGGCATCACAAGCAGAGATGACCTCTTCCAGACGCTTGTCCGTTCAATCGTTGGTCAACAGATTTCGGTAACGGCCGCCGATGCCATTTGGGGACGATTGGTGACCCACCTCGGCGAAGTCACGCCTGAAGCAGTGTTGCGCACCGACCAAGCCCGCATCGCTGCATGTGGCGTCACGCGGCCCAAAGCGAGTTACATCTACGGCTTGGCAGAAAATGCGGAGGATCTTCTCAACCAGCCATGGCCATCCATGTCCGATGACGCCATCCAGAAGCACCTCGTAAAGTACCGGGGCATTGGCCCATGGACGGCGGAAATGTTGCTGATGTTCCATTTCCTTCGACCCGACGTGTTCAGCCTCGGCGACATTGGCTTGATACGCGGCACACAACGCCTTGTCCCCGAAGCAGAAACCAAGGACGATGTTGGTAAAATCGCAGAGCGCTGGCGACCGTATCGCACGGCAGCGGCCTGGTACCTTTGGCGTATACTCGACCCGGTCCCCGTTGAATACTGAATCTGCGAAGGTTTGACAATCCACGCAAGTGTGGTGGCTCCATGGCCGAAGACCCACTCTCGCCGAGGACACCTCCCAAAACACTGGCTGAACGTCTCAGCCAAACGGGTTCTAAGATCTCAGACCTCTCAAAGCAAGCTGTTTCGGCAACCAAGAACGCCGTTGCAAAAGCGGCAGACGCAGGGAAGGAAGCCGTGACCAAGACCAATGAGGCCGTGAGCAACGCTGTTGACGCCAAACGGGAGCGGAAAGAGGAGAAACTCACGCAAAAAATCGAGGATACTCGAGCTGAACTGAAAGAGGATGGATTCATTGAACTCGCACCTGCCATGATCACACTTCCAGAGTTTGAGGAACAACGCATGGCCTTGATGGCTGAGGAGCATGAAATTCTTGTTGATTTGGTCGACCACATGCATGCTTTGTCGTCAAGAATTGACCAACTTGAGCAGACCTACAAAGCCCTCGCCATTGAAGAGAAAATGAAAGTGACGGCCAGCCTTGGGGATGAGGAACCAGCCAGCCAGACCCTGAAAACCTCGCAAGGCATGACCTCGGCCTTGAGTTTGCTCGGAGCATCACTGATGTGGGTCATGATTTTGACGGGCATTGACCGCTACGTAACCACCAATGAATGGATGCTGTTTGAGACCTACCCTGCTGAAATTCCCATTTGGGGGCTTGGTGCGGGAACATGGGTCATGTTTGTTCTTCGGACAATTGGATCCTCCGCTCCCTTCCTTCGCGTATCCACGCCGATGTTGGTCCAGACGGGACTTGCCGTTGGCATCACGACCATGATGGCACTTCTGTTGACCAACGATACCATCTCAACCATGTCAAGCGTTTGGACGTGGGGGACAGCCATTGCCGTTGCTGTGCTGGTCTCGTCGAGTTTGGTCGCCAGTGCTTGGCGAAACACACGTAGTATGTTGACGCCGACCGAAGAAGTCGAGATCATCGATTGATGGCATCAGCGTCTTTGAACAGGTCTCGCGTGATGTTCTTCTGATGCGATTCCAGGGTCCCGCCGCCAATTTCGAGAAGTTTTGCATCTCGCCACAATCGCTCAACATGGTATTCACCGACGTAGCCGTAACCGCCCATGACCTGCATGGCTGCATCGGCGATTTCTTTCGCCGCCGTGGTTGCAAAGAGTTTCACGCCATCGGAATCAAGACGCTGTCCGGACGTTCCTATCGTAAGGTTGTTGGCCGTATCGTAGATGTAGGCACGCATGGCTCGGTACTTGGCCCAACTTTCGCCGATGTAACGCTGAATTTGACCGAAGTCGCGAATGGGGGACTTGAACGCCGTTCGCTCGGTGGCGTATCGGTTCATCTCGTCCAGTGCTCGGCGAGCGATGCCGAGCGCCATAGCAGCCAGCGTGAGGCGTTCGAGTTCGAGATTCCCCATCATGTGGAGAAGAGATTCACCAACCTCGCCGACCAGGTTTTCTGCAGGAACGATGCAGTCATCGAAGACCAACTCTGCCGTGTTTGACGCCCGCATACCCGTCTTGTCGTAGATTTTCTGGCCAACGCTGTAGCCCGACATACCCGCCTCGACGAGGAAGGTGGACATTTGCACCCGCCCACGCTCATCCTCTCCGGTGCGAGCATAGACCCACACCACATCGGCAGGAGTTCCTTCTTCGTCAATGCAGCCGTTGGTGATCCACATCTTCCGTCCGTTGAGCACCCAAGACCCGTTCTCACGCTGCACAGCGTTGGTGGAAAGACCCAGTACATCTGTACCCGCATCGGGTTCGGACATCGCCATGGCGCCAATCCACTCACCGGAGCACACCTTTGGAAGAATTCGGGCCTTTTGCTCGTCGGTCCCGTTGTAGGCCAGATTGTTGACAAAGAGCATTGAATGGGCCAAGTAAGCAAGTGCAAACCCAGGGTCAGAAGCCGACAACTCCTCGTGGACGATGGTACAGGCAACGGCATCCAGTCCAGCCCCGCCGTATTCTTCGGGAGCGCTGATACCGAGCAGACCAAGCTCACCCATGCTCCGGAGCAATTCAAGGTTGAATTTCTCGTCTCGGTCGTGCTCATGCGCTTGAGGCTCCACATGTTCCTGAGTCCATTCACGAACCATCTCTCGTAGCATCAAATGCTCTTCGCTCGGGTTGGCAATGTCCATGCTGGCCATGCCTTGGCGTCGGAACGGTGGCTTTTGACCTTTGGTGCTGGTGCGAAGCAGAGGACAAGTTCCTACTCTTCCTCTGATGTTTTTTCTTCCTTCATCGCTCCCACAAAGGCTTCGTAATCTTCCTGACGGTCAAACTCCAACGGTATGACCATCATCTCCTGACAGTCTTGGCATTGGAACCGCTGACCGACCATGAAACCCATGTAGGGATACACACGTATGCCGTGGCAATTAATGCAAACGCGAAAGGACATCTGTTCACGACCTCACTCGGATTCCGAGAGAGCGCTCCGCAACTCATCAAGGTCGATACGGTGGTCTTCGTTGACGTCAAAAGCCTTGATGATCATGGAAATTTGGCCGGGCGAGAGCACATCGCCGACCATTTCTTTGATTCCGTTGTGAAGTTCGGGACCGTTGATGGTACCGTCACTGTCTGCATAAAAGTGTTCAAACAGGGCCTCAATCGTCATGTCTTTCTCGTTCAAGGCCCCTGAAAGTTTGGCCATGGCCTCGGTAATGGTCCACGATTCGTCGCTCATGTCTCGTACGAAGTGAAGGCCTCCTAAATCGTTTTTCTTTGCTCTGCGTCGAAATTTGAACTGTTCAGAGAGGACAGGCTTGATAAATTGTCCACAGGACGAGAAATCATGTTCCACGCCAAATCGGCAGCGTCGGGTTTGGCTGTCTTGATGCTTTTGAGCGTCCTCGTCACCATCGTTCCAACAGCCACCGACCTCGACGAACGCCAGATTCACCTTGTCGGCACGCACGAAGATCAGGCCTTCACCGACGGCAGCACTTCCATTACCGGGTCTGTTGGGGCCAGCATCCTCCCGTCGATACCTGTGGCTTACGGCCATTCCCTTTCAGAGGGTTCGGTTCACGTCGAACTTGAAGGCCTTCAACAATCCCACACCGACACCTACTCGGTCGCCTCAGGAGCGTTGAACGGAACCCTCAACGAAACGGTCAACGATGGAACAAGCATCGAATTGATGTCGGCAACATCCGGACCTCCGCAGGCCGGTACGAATTCAAGTACGGTGCTGAGCACCACCAACCTCGCAGGAACTCACTCGTACGATACCCTGGAATTGCTGTGTGGAATCGCTTCATGCGGCCGCATCGTCGCTACAGGCGACTTGACCCTCTACGTGAACACCCTCAAAGTTGAGCAAGGCACCGCTATCGTCGCCAACGACCTCACCACCGGCGGTCAGGGAGCGGGCTCCAGCACAACGACCTCGAGCAGCGGGCGAAACGACGGCGGTGGCGGCGCAGGCCACGGTGGTTCCGGCGGTGCAGGAGGTGGTACAAACGGCGGTTCCGGGGGTTCAACCTATGGAAACGGAACCGAACGAGGAAGCCAAGGGGGAACCGTTTCCAGCAGCTACCACGCAACGGCGACGGGTGGCAAAGGAGGTGGCTACATCCAAATTTTTGCCAACCAAGTGTTCGTCAACGGCTCCATTCAAGCCCACGGTGGCGACGGTACTGCGGGCAGTCAAGCCTCGTCCGGGACCGGTGCAGGTGGCTCTGGAGGAGGTGGAGGCTCCGGCGGTTCCATCTTCATCAAGGCCAACAGTGTACAAGTTGGCAACGGCGGGCAAATCAAAGCGGACGGCGGTGACGGAGGAGACGGCGCCAACGGTGCGCAAAACGGTCCAGGCTTCGGCATGTACGACGGAGGAGACGGCGGTGGCGGTGGTGGCGGTGGCCGTATCGTCATTTCTACCCAAACAGGAGGATACGGAAACAGCGGCACCGTCAATGCCCTCGGTGGCAGCGGTGGTTCAAAGGGCCTGAAATACGGCACGGGTGTGGATGGTGTTGACGGTAGTGCAGGTTCCACGGGTACCGTGACCACCGGCATGTGGCAAGGGTACATGTCGAGCAGCAACACGACCTCGGACAACGGCACCTTCACCACCAATCCTCTCGAAACGCAAACCCTCCAACCATCAACCACCTACATCACCCACGCCACCTCGGTGCCATCGGATGCATCCCTCACGGCGGCATACCGCTACACGCTGAACGGTTCTTCCTCTTCATGGGATGAATGGAGCGATTGGGCCCCTCTCTCACTTTCAGGACAATGGGTCGAACGGCATCGCTGGATTCAACTCGAATACACCTTTTCGAGAAGCGGCAGTTTGAGCCCCTCCCTTACCAGCATGAGCGTCCAACACACCTCATGGACCACGCTCCAATCACCCGATTTGCGATACGACGGTGAACCACTCGAACCTTCCTTTTCTTCGACGACACTTGGCCTGACCACGACGATGAATGCAACTTCTTCACCGTCTCAATTTACCATCGATGTCCCGCAAGGCGCTCTCTTTTCCGATGACCTGCACGTCTGGATGCATTGGGACGCCGCCACGAGCGGCACGACCCCTTCGTTTAGCGAAGCATCCATTGGCGGCACCACCCTCAACGCCACGCAACAAGACCGTACGCCATCGGGAATTGACGTGGTTTTGCCGAAGGGATTGCTGAATTCGGCAACACCGAGCAGCACCTGGACCGACGGCCAAGGGCTTGAATGGAAGCGTTTTGCGGTGGATGTGACGATGACCTCGGCCACGGATGTTTGGTTTGGTCACCTCTCGGTGCCTTGGTCGTTGAGCGTTGAAATCAACGTGACCAATGCTGTCAACGATGCCATCTTGTACGAATGCGGTTCGTTCTATGCCTTCACCGACCCGACATGCTTCGGCGCCGCTACGTCCCATCCGTTCACGATCACGGGCACAACGATGCCGATGGGATCACCTGCGTTTACCTATATTTTGGACCAGCCCTCCTTCCTGTGGGAAGACAGTTACGCACCCCAAATCACAAGCATTCAACACAGGCAAGGTGTCGAACAACTGCCCCAAATCCGAGTGAACGAGACCTTCAGTATGGTACTGTTCGATGGTGCAGATGAGGACGATCTCTCCGTTGAATTCTTGGGACTTAACTGGGACATTTCCCAAGGGTTCGCAGGCGCCCAAGCGCTCGCTTACCACAACGCATTGAAGGGATACTACCTCTATCTGTCAACCGACGGACTCGAAGTCGATATGCAGCACGACTACAACATGACCTTCAGGGTGATGGATGCTTCAGGCAACGAACTGTTGCCCCGTCCAACCTACAACTTCACGGTCTATCCCGTCGCCCCATCGGTCTCTGCGGTCTCCATCACCGGACCCACGCTCATATCGGGAACGGGAACGGCCAACGACCCGATGATTTGGGGTGTCGAAGAAGCCGTGCTGACCGTTGACGTGAACGACGCCCACCAGCGTGAAACGCTTGTCGTGGTTGCCGAGTTGACCAAGGCAGGCTCAACACAACCCGAATTCCTGCCGCTCTTCTGGAATCCAGAACTTCGAACATATTCCATGGATTGGTTCCCCTTGCGAGACAACCTTGGTGACTGGCATGTTGAAATCAGCATGAGTGAACTTGACGGTCTTGAGGAAATGGATGAAGATGGATGGAAAGAGGGTGTCGATTTGCATCTTCGCTTGGTGGATTCCATGGGACCGGTCGTGACCAACATTGACCACCCCACTTCCCTTGAACAGGGTGATGCGCTGCATGTGAATCTCACGTGGACCGGGGACACCGGCGAAGTCTACGAGGGAAGCATCGGCTTGCATCTTGACGGCACCGAAGTTGCCAACAAGACCATCCTGCAAACGAATCTTCAATCTGCGGGTTTGGTGTTTGAGACATCGGACTGGCCCGCAGGAGAGTACAACCTCGTGATCTCCTTGCGGGACGATGTTGGCAACGAAGCCGTCATTGACACCACAGCATCCCTTGTTGTTGACGTCTTGAAACCGTGGCTGAACCACACCTTGTCCTTCGGTGTTGAACAACAAAACGACCTCAACATTCTCGGGAACATCGAATCGCGCTCTGGGACCAGCATCTTGACCGTCGCCCAAGATGAGGGCATGTGGAACATCTCTGTTTCGCTTCAAGACGGCGACATCAACCTCACCTATCCGATTACGGAGTTGATCTCCCAGAGCAGTACATTTTCCGTTCAGCTCTGCGATGAAACGGGTCTTGACCACTGTGACACATGGAACGTGACCCTTGACTTTACGGAGGCCTTTACCATCGATGTCAGCAGCCAGTGCACCTTGCACCTGCTGAACGAATCTTCTTCGCTCCGTCAATCACTCATCACCTGTACCGTTTCAAACAACGGCTTGACCTCCGTTGATGGTCGTTTGGTGGTTGACCTCAACGAAGGGTTGGAGCAAACCAACATCTCCATCGGACCTGGTGAAACAGGTGCTGCCCTTCTTGAATTGGTCGAAGGGGAACAGGACATGAACGAAACACTCGCATGGACGATGCTGGTGACCAACGGCATCGGCGGTCAGAAGATCCTCGAGATGGGCCAGATCGAGGTGGTAAGAACCATGCCCACCACGGCAAGTGAAGTGGATAACGACCAGGTTGCGAACGAGGGAAGTGGAGCGCTTCAACCGGTCCAGCTGGTGGTGTTGATTGTCGCCCTCTTGGGAGCAAGTGGCTTTTTCTATAGAAAAAGAAACATGGTCGATGATGTTGAAAAATTCTTTGAAGAGCCTCTCGAAACCATCGCATCTGAACCCGTAACGGGTGAGAGCACAATCGCCGACGACGTCATGACGGACGCAGCGCCCGTTTCCGACTCAATTGCACCGGGTTCTCCCCCGGTAACCGCTCAACCAACATCGGTTGACCAACACGGGTTTGAGTGGTATTCCACCGATGAAGGCCACTGGTACCGCCCGGCAGGAAGCGGTGCCGATTGGATTGCCTATGAAGTCTGACAAACCTCAAACGCTGATATAGCCTTGAGGGACATAGGTTCATGATGGATGGCATCATGCACGGAAAAGGGGCACCTATGGCAAGAAAGTACATCGCACGTGACCCGCGCACGGGCAAGCCGATTGAAATGGACCAGTCGGCACACAGCGAAGTGGGTTACGAACCGGTCATTGGGCGCTGGAGTTCACTCATCCCAGCCGACATCATGTCCTTGGCAGAAGGGAGCCTCGAATCACGAGATGTTCGTTGGAAAGGCACCGTCCACACACTGACGAGGCGCGACGGTGTGCGAGCCCTCAGCAAAGTCCCTCAAGGAATGATCCTTCCCGCCCATCGCTTGTTGCTGCAAGCCTTTGAAGACGACGACCCCGATGTCCGAGCGGCAGGGCTGGAAGTGCTGCCTGAATTCGCAGTACGGCGGTCAGATGAATTGTTTGACTGGCTTTCTGTCTTGTTGGATGACGGGCATGCTCAAGTCCAGAAAGCGGCCAGTGAAGCCTTGGCTCGCGCCGCACCAACCTTCCCCTCAGGCGTTCGTTCCTCGTTGGCGAACGAACTTCGCTCACCTCACAAACAACGCCGTGCTGCTGCGTGGAAAGGCTTGCAAGCCCTCACCAAAACGTGGCCGGATGTCGTGGCAGACCACCTGGATACGCTGTTTCTCGAGCAAGATGTCGAACTTCGTCGAAAAGCGGCAAAAATGTTGAACAGCATCGTCTCGAGGAAGACTTCCGTCGTTTGGGACCTCGTCTCGTGGGCGCTCCATGACGACGATGCTCAAGTCAGGAAGACGGTCGCAAAATCCCTCCCACGGCTCGCCAAGCAAGACGTGCGAATGGGCACGGTCTTTGCAGAACGGGCCATCATCGACCCCGACCCCGATGTCCGGCTTGCCGCCATACGAACCATTGAGAAATTGAACCGAGGCCACGGCCGGGCCCGAGACCTGATTCTTTCAGGTGCCCGCTCCGACGATGTCCGTGTCCGTCGCTCCTGTATCGCCATGCTTCCAAAACTCATGAGCGAAGACGAGCTGCGCATTCTCGTTGACGACCTCCTCAAGACCGAAACCGATGCGAAACTCGTTGAAACCCTGAAGGGCTATCGGTTTGATGCCATGCTGGAAGGAACAGAAGAGCAGAAAAACGCAGCCCTTTCCCCTGCACTTCCCGTTCCTGAAATCGACCGGGAGGTCCTCATCGCTCAAGGCAAACGTGTCGGATTGCAACCCATGCAAAACGAAACGGGCCCTTCCAAACCAACCGAACCAATTCATCCTGACCGGCCGGGAGAGCAACCCATTCGACCTCCCACATCTGAGCGAAGACCTTCGCAGGACGAGTTGATGGGCTACCATGATGACGATGACGAATTTGATGGATTCTTCGATGAACCACACGACTGAACCTTGGCGAAGGGATTCCAACATCATTAAGAACAGGTGGGAAGTCGCCGACTTGCTGAAGAGGTGCACCGTATGGATGACGAAGGACCCTACGACGACAAAGCAGAGCAGTTTGACCGCTTGTGGGACGGCATCACGCCAAAGGGCGTGAACCGGACCAAGTCACTCAAATTCCGACAGTACATCCTTGAGCATGTTCGACAAATGCGCCGTCCATTGAACCGAGAAAACGCTCGACGATATTGGATGGGCGAACTTCAGAAGGAAATCGCAGAGCGCGAGAACCTCTGATGCAACTGTGGGGGTCGCCTCGTCTCGGCGACCTATGACGAACTCCGAGACGAAAGGTGAGACCGATGTTCACAACAACCCCCTTCTCCGCATGGGATTTACCCAAAGCACTTCATGACGGCTTGAATGCAGCAGGCTGGGAATTTGCAACACAAGTTCAACGAGATACCGTTCCACTCGCTCGAGCCGGCACCGATGTCATCGGTCAAGCACGTACGGGTTCAGGAAAAACGGCTGCCTTTGGTCTGCCGATCCTCGAGAAATGCCAACCCACTGGTACGCTTCAAGCGTTGATTCTCGCCCCAACGCGAGAACTTGCCAACCAAGTCGCCGAAGAGCTGAACATGCTTCAAGGCGATTCCGGCCTCACCGTTCTCACCGTTTACGGTGGTACAGACCTCGAAAAGCAAGCCAAGACCCTCAGCAACGGCGTTGACATCATCGTTGGAACCCCGGGTCGTGTCATGGACATGACCGAACGGGGACATATTGACCTCTCTCAACCAACGTTGTTTTGCCTTGATGAAGCTGACCGCATGCTCGACATGGGATTCTTCCCCGACATCATGTGGGTGGTGGAGCGCATGACATCTCGCTCCCAAACCCTGCTTTTTTCAGCGACCTTCCCTCAGGAAATCATCGATGCAGCTCACGAATTCATGAACGAACCCGATTTCGTGTTGACCAATGCGGAGTCGCTTGACATTCCCCCCATCGACCTCTACTCGGTTCGTATTGGAAGGGCCAACAAACTCTGGGTTCTGGGACGACTTCTCTCTCGCATGAGCGACGAAGACCAAACCATCATCTTTTGCAACACGAAGCGCATGGTCGATCTTGCCGTTGAGCGATTGAAGAAGCATCGATTTGACGTGGCAGGCCTGCACGGAGACCTGAGCCAAAATCAGCGCGAGCGCATCCTTGATTCGTTCAAGGAAGCCAAGGTCAAGACCATCATCGCGACCGACGTCGCGGCCCGTGGCATCGATGTCGACGGCATCACCTTGGTCGTTAACTACGACATCCCCTCCGACATGGATTCCTTCATCCATCGTATTGGTCGAACGGGACGCATTGGCCGCACGGGTGAAGCCTGGAGTTTGGTCTCACGAGACGATGAGCCTCAACTCTCCAAAATCATGGCCACCTATGGATTGGAGATTCAACCCACGGAAGCACCTGAACTCCCTGAAGGTGTGGAGCGCGACCCTGTTCGCCGGCAAGAGGACTATGGTGAATCGGCGGATGTCTTCGGCTTTGTCACGGTTCGACTTTCTCTGCACCCCGACCACGCTGGTTCAACCTTGAACGTGGCCAACTGGTTGCACGGTCAAATCAAGGGCGATGAATTGGCCATCGGTGAAATTCGATTTGATGGTGAGGAAACCTTCGTTAGTCTGCACAGCAGCAAATTGGGAACGGCCATGAAGGTGTTTGAACAACGACCCTTTGACGGTCAATCGCTTACCGCAAGCGTGGTGGAGTGATCACTCCTCTTCAGACCCACGTGACCTCCACGAACCCGTTCGCTTGACGTGGTGGTGTTTGGTCGGTTGGGACGTTTCCTTTGGTTCGGTTGAATTTTGGGGTTGACTTGGCCATGTGCCGTCGGCAAGGGGTTTCTCCACCACCACCACCGTGCCTACAAAAAGCAGCAAACCGATGGCAGAAAGCGACCATGCATACCCGATGGCATCGTCCCACCGCAGTTGAGCATCACCGCATTCAGAGGAGAGTTGACTGGAAAATTCACAAAAAGCCAAGGTATCCCTCGCATCAATGGCTTCTTGGTTTGTGTAGATGTTGGACAGAGCGAGGACGAACATCAACAGGGCAACAACCACCATGGCCCAGTGTTGCCTTTCCCAATTGAAACGGCGTTGGAATCGCCAGGGAGACGTGTCTTCTTTGGTGGCCGCGAGGGTTCGCGCAGGGCCACCGAATTTGATGAACCAAGCCAGCCACATGCCAACGAGAACGACCAAGAATCCCCACGTGTACACCGCTTCGTGGAATTGCCACATGGGGGTGAGACAGGCTTGTACATCAGGCGTTTCAAGACAGGATTCCACGGCGATGGGGTAAAAGACAACCAAGCGCAAAATGTTGAGCACGTAAACGATGCCGCACATGACTGCGACAGCCCGGAGTTTGTCCCGCTGAGGCACACCATCGGTCATCATCACCAGCGTTGAAAGGAAGATCATTTCGTGGACTCCTGCACACTCGTCTGAAACATAGAGACCAACGCTGTCAAACGGTCCCGGGAAGTTAGGGTGGACCAAATCGATGCGTGTCAGCCACCCGTTGTGATGGCTCAGGACAGCGGATCCCTCACCGTAGAGAAGGTTCGTCATTTCGTTCCAAATCCATGCCTCCGTCACCTGAATGGGAGCGAGCGTATCGGAAGGCAAGGTCAGAAACCAATAGAAGGCCTCAACCACAAGAAGAGCTAAGGGAATTCGCCCGTATCGCAGTCCCAATTCTCCAACTTCTTTCCACGACATGTCCCCCTCGGGGCGAGCGTGGTCGGGGGAGGTCATGCAAGGTAATGGGGCTCTTCGTTGAAAAGATGTTGCGAGCCTGAAAACAGGCAGGTCCTTGTTTTGTTCAGAAGGCATGTGTTCAAATCATGAGGGCAGGTGGGAAGGACATGTCCAGCACATCGGACCTTCCCGAGGTCACGCATCGCCTTGATGTGTTGGGATTCCATTGCCCCGTTCCGGTTTCCAAAACACGGGAAACCTTGGAACATCTTTCCGCTGGCTCGGTGCTTGAGGTTCTTGCGGACGATCCTGAGACGTTGCACGACATGCCCTTACTGCTTGGAAGAGGGCCTCACCGCCTCCTCAACGTAGAGACGGGCGATGGAGAATTCAAGTTTTTAATCGAGGTGATGAATTGAACATCCGACCAAGCGACGTGCCAAGCGAGGCGTTTCTTCCCTCCGTCCACGGGGATTTTCGCATTCAGGTGTTCCACGAGGAGGAGACGGGTCACGACCATGTTGCCCTGACCTTGGGAAGCATGGAAGGACCGGACCCTGTGTTGGTACGGGTTCATTCTGAGTGCTTGACCGGGGATGTCTTCGGTAGCACACGGTGCGATTGTGGACCTCAACTTCACGCTGCGCTCGACGCCATCGTTCGAAAGGGATGGGGGGTGCTGCTCTACCTGCGTCAGGAGGGAAGAGGCATTGGACTGCATGCGAAAATTCAGGCCTACCATCTCCAAGACGAAGGTGCTGACACCTTGGATGCGAACCTCATGCTCGGTCTGCCTGCAGATGGCCGCGATTATGCCATTGCCACGGACATGCTGAAGTCCCTTGGTGTTGCCGAGGTAGACCTCTTAACGAACAATCCAGAAAAAATCCGTCACCTTGAACAGCACGGCATTCAAGTCGTCCATCGAACACCGCTGATCGTCGGCGTGACCGAACAAAACCGAGACTATCTCGCCACCAAAGGCGAACGGATGGGGCATCACATCAAGGACGAAGACCTGTAGATGGGGCCGTGGCCGGGAATTGAACCCGGGCTGGCAGAACCACAATCTGCCGTGCTAACCCCTACACCACCACAGCCATGAGAGGTAAGTCGGCCTCATGGGCGAGGTATTTCAAACATGCGCCATGGCGGTGTTCGGCAGCCAAGCAAAATGGACAACCAACCCTTTGTTTCAAGAAGTGCCACGCCATGCCTTTACCATGCGACAGTCTCGGTCGGCCCTTCCTTGGGTTCTTCTCCTGCTCCTCACCACCGCATCACCCATGGTGATGTCGAGCACGGCGAGGAGTGTCCACAGCACCTCCGATGTCGACCTGTTCCCTCAAGGCCAACTCAGTGACCCCAGCGTCTGGTCGGTTGGAGCTGAAACCTCGTTCACCCAAGATGAAGCCACCTACACCGAAAGCATGGTTGCCGATCAGCGACTGAGCATGGTACACCAACGCCCCATCAACCTCGACACTATGACCGTCTGGGCATCGTCCTCGCCAACCGATTCCAATTATTCGCTGGGAGCCCCCGATGGCGCTGCCACGTGGTCCACCGGGCCTGAAATCGAACTCACGGATTTCGATGTCTCAGGACTGTCTTCATACGAACTTCATGAAGTTCACATGAAGGGCGTGTTCCAAATCCCTGATGCGCTTTCAGAGGACACGGTGAGAATTTCGGTCCAGCACAACGATGGATTTGACCTGCTCAAGACCTTTGCACACACGCAGGGCAACGTGGATTACATCAACAACAGCGCCTTTTCGCTCAACCTTACCGACTTGATGAATTGGACGTGGAACGATGTTTCAACGATGATTTTCACCCTCGATTACGTCTCTGCGGGAGGCGTGGACGATTCGCGACTCGTGGTCGACGCACTCGGCCTTGCCATTACGGTCCAAACACCATGGTACGGTGGGGAAGTTGGCTTTGCGAGCTCAACCTTTTCCGACCATGCCATGCCCGTGATGGGATTGAATCTCACAGGCGGAACGAGTACGAACATGGCCCTGGATGATTGCGGTCTCAAACCGTCTGTGGAGGGAACCACGGGCGAGTGGGAAAGCGAACTTTTCACCCATCCCCCCGAACAAACGCTCAGTAGGGTACATGCTTCGGTGAGCGAAGGCTCCCTCTCCAACATCACGGTGGAGGTCGCCTTGTCCCAAGATGGCGTGACCACCGGAACCTACACGCCCATGGAACTCAACACGCTGCTGCCTCAGGCCTCAGCCTACCGTGTGAAAGTGACGGTCATCGATGCATGTGTGGAGAAGATTTGGGTTGATGTCAACGACCCTTCGTTGAGCCTCTCGGGACGTGTCTTTGGAACCAATGACGGCATTGACGCAAACTACTCTCGCTGGTTGGTCTTCGTCAACGACGAATTGGTGTCCAACGAGGCCTTGAGTTTGGGGACATTCACCCACGACTGGCCAATCGGTGCTTACATGACACCGGGTTCGACCAGCCTAACGGTCGAGGTTCGGACTTGGTTCACCTGGGATTCGGATGGAACGGCAAGCACCAGCGCCCTTGAATTCACATCGTTTTCGGTGACGGGAGGATACGACATCGAATGGGATGAGGACCCCCTGTGCGAAACGGTTGGCGACCAGTACCTTACCGAAGACAACGGGGGCATCATCCTGCCACTTCTGCGCCGTTGTTCGGACGACCGCACGGCCAACGAAGATTTGGTGGTGCAGTTCTCCAACTCGAACGACGCTTTAGTTGCCGTGGACCTCACCGAAGGTGATGTGCGACTCCGCCTCCTACCGGAAGCAAGTGGTCAAGCCGTTATCGGCGTGACCGTGCTTGACACCTCCGGAAACGCATGGACGGACACGTTCACGTTGATTGTTGACGCCATCGATGACCCGCCGGTGATCGGTGAGTTCCAGTCCCTTATTCCAGTGGAGCGAGACACAGCCACCACGGTCAACATCACGTGGTCGGATGTCGATTCAACCGGCATCACGGCGTCCACCAACCGCTCATGGGCATCGGTTGATTTGGCCAGCGGTACGCTGACCGTCACGCCTCCAAGCGCTGGGTTCCAAACGGTCTTGGTGACGCTGTGCGACCAAACCAGTTGCAGCGAACGAGAAGTGGACCTGGAAGTCATGGCCTTGGCTGACCTCGTCGTGGAATCGATTGACTTTGGCACCGAAACCATCACGCAAGGAGACGTCATCGCCATGCGGGTCTTGATTCGCAACGAAGGCTATGCATCAGCATCGATGGTTTCGGTTCGCTGTGAAACGGATGACCAATTGATGGCCGTGACCACCATCGCTGTTATCGAACCCGGAGAGTTGCGTGCGGTGACGTGCGACTGGCAGGTACCGGACGATGCTCGTGTGCTCCGCTTCAGTGCCGTGGTGGACAGGGGGCTTGAAATTCCCGAAGGAAACGAAGAAAACAACCGGATGGAATTGCTGATGGCCATTGATGCATTTGAGACGCCCGAGAGCACCAGCAACGCCGATGCCTTGGCCAGTGCCGGGATATGGATTGGCTTCATCGTCGTCTGCGTGGGGTTGCTCGGGCTGCTTGCCTTCATGATGCCAGATAAGATCAAAAAAATTGAATGAAGTGTGGATTGAACCAAGGCCTGATTCAACATACGAATGTCGGATAATGTCCCAAAGGGCCTCAAACTTCATAACCAGACCGTGTCAGAAATGGTTGCTTTGAGGT
>JAYPIL010000017.1:0-30672 GCA_038127845.1 Candidatus Poseidonia sp. | reverse complement strand
GGGGTGGGTTGATGAAGTTTCAACCGCTGGAAAGCCCATGGAGCCTCCCGAGCGGTTGTTGAATCAACTCAACGGGAAGGAGGGCAAGACCCGACAAAAAGCCGCCCGCCTGGTGCTCGACCTCGCCGATACCACGAAGGCCGACGGCTATGTTGAGGTCGTCCACGCCCACGTGTCGGGTGTTTCGGTCATTACTGGAGGTCACGGACTGCGCCGCTTTTTGGCCGACCTCTCAAAGGACGGTGACGGGCGTGTTGCCATCCCCACGACCCTCAATTCGGCCGGATGTGACCGGGAAAAGATGGAGGAAATGGACATTCAGTGGCCCGATTTTCTCGAACAACAATTTGAGATCGTTCACGCCTACGAACAATTGGGCATCGAGGCCACCCTCTCGTGCACACCCTACGACCGGGGTATTGAGGACGAATCAGGTCTCGCATCGTGGGCCGAATCCAACGCTGTCTGCTTCTCCAATACGTGGACTTCGCTGGTGACCAACCGTGAATCCGGACTTTCCGCCCTCGCCACGGCCTTGACGGGATACGCCCCGCGCTGGGGATTGCATCTCGAGGAACACCGCGTGCCAAATATTCACGTCCGTGTTGCGTGTGAACTCCAGAACCTTTCGGATTATTCGGTGCTGGGCGATTGGATTGGAAAGCAGGTTCGTCCAAATTGGAACACGCCCTTTGGTCCGATGCCCTACATTACGGGTTTACCGAGTTGGATGTCGTTTGCTTCCAAGAAAGCCTTGACCGCTGCGGCTGCCAATTACGGGTGTGCATTGTTGTGGGCCGAGGGTCACACGGTGGCGCCACCACTTGAAGTGGATGAAGAAGGCGGTTACCTTCCTCCTGAAGGCGGCTGGCAAGGAGAACTGACCTTCACCGAAGACGATTTACGCCAGCGTTATGATGAATTGGCGCCCAAAGGGCAGGTGGATTTGGTGGTCATCGGTTGCCCTCAAGCAAGTCTTGAGGAATTGCGTATCACGGCCGCTGCGGTTCGTTCCTACATGGAGATGGGCCTGCGCATTCCCGACCAGCGACTGTGGGTGTTCACCAGCGGTGAGAATTATGCCCTCGCTGAGGTGGACGGCACCGTCGAACTCTTGGAGGAAGCGGGGGCCCTGCTCCTCAAAGACACCTGTCCCGAAGTAACGCCCTACAACCGGGACAAGTACAACCATTTGCTCACGAATTCGCTGAAGGCGGAACACTACCTCACCAGTGGATTGAACCGCTTGCCGACCAGCGTCATGCCGATCATCGATTGCGTAGCCCATGCCATGGATGCTTCGCTGGTCGAGGGACCGGTCCCTGCGCTTCAACCCAAAGCTCAGCCGCAACATGCGAGCGGGAAGACTCGGCAGGATGGTGCGTTGGAACTTCAGGGAGCGGGCTTGCGTTCACAGACCGAGTATCGGGTGCGGGGCAAGGCGTTGGTGACCGATGTCCCCATCACCTACCTGGGCTACGTCAACCGAGATACGGGTGTCATCGAAGAGCCCGGTCATCCTCTTGACGGTGTGGCGATTGAAGACACGGTTCTCATCTATCCTAAGGGGTCGGGGTCCACGGTCGCTCCCTACGTGCTGATGGGGCTCATCTACACCGGGAAAGGGCCGCGTGCGGTCGTCAACAGGGATGTTTGCCCGCTCACTCTCCCCGCTTGCTCTCTGTTGGGTTTGCCGTACGCTCACGGATTTGATGACGATCCTTGCCTGACCATCAACACGGGCGACACGGTGGAATTGATGCGCACATCCGAAGGCGTTTCGCTGAAGGTGGTGGAGCGTGCATCACCATGAAGAAGCGTGTGCTGGTCACGGGCGGAGCGGGATTCATCGGTGCGAGTCTTGTTGAGCGGCTGCTTGCAGAAGGCCACCAAGTGGTGGCGCTTGACAACCTGTTTCGCGGTCGAGAAGCCCATGTGGAACACCTCATCGCCAACGGGCGGTTTACGTTCGTCCAAGGAGATGTGACGTCCCCCGAGGATCTGCAAGGCTGCTACGAGGCGATGGGAGGTGTTGACGTGGTTCACCACCTTGCCGCCATCAACGGCACGAAGTGGTTCCATGAAGAAGCCCGTCAAGTCATTGATGTCAACGTGAACGGAACGTTGTGCGCCTTGGCCAAAGCGGAGGAATGGGGCGCTCGGTTCGTGCTTGCCTCCTCGCCTGAGGCCTTTGGAGACGAAGCCGCAATGCCTCTTTTTGAAACGACAGCCAGTGTTTTTCCTCCCGCATCGCTGCATCAGCGGTTTTCCTACGGGGCCAGCAAATACCTCGATGAAGTGGCGGTTCAGCACGCTGTTCGTAACGGCCTCGATGCTCGTATTGTGCGCCCGTTCAACGCTTACGGGCATCGCATGGTAGGGGATGCCTACGGTCAAGTGGTTGGCATGATGTTCAGCGCCGTTCAACAGCAGCAACCGATGATGGTTCACGGAACGGGTCAACAAACCCGATGTTTCACCCACATCAGCGACGTTGTTGAGGGATTCTATCTCGCTGGAAACCTGGATTACGGCGTCGACGGAACCGTTCTTTCGGGTGTTGCCTTGAACATCGGAAGCGAGGAGGAAACCACCGTGCTCTCGCTTGCCAACGCCATCAACGATACGGTGGGTTCGCAAGCCGTTGACATCGTCCTTGGCGGTGGATATCCGGGGGATTCAAATCGGCGAGTTCCCGATTGCAATCATGCTCGTGAGTTGTTGGGATGGTCGTGCCAATGGTCGCTCAAAGAAGGTCTGGCGCTGATGTGGGCCAACCTTCAATCAACGCCGTAGTGTTTCTCCACGCGCTGCGTCCATCCTTGCGGTGCTGGCGTCATGTCGTCCCTTCCGTGTTGACACAACACATGGAGGCCCGATGCGGGGAGGTTTGTGGATGAAAACCAGACGGCATGGACGCGGAGCACCACCACTTTGGCGACCGCATCAGGCAAGGGGTGCTCTTCGACGTACGTTGCTTCAATGGCGGCGACGGCTTCCGACAGAATCAGCGGATTGTCTTCGAGGGTTGCCAGGTCGAGCAGACGACTTTCATCATCGCCTGCAGAGAGCGGTGTTGCGGTTTCGTCGACGATGCTGGCGCCTCTTGGCGTGGCCGGAATGAGATTGAGCAACACGCTGCCGGTGGCTCGGAGGTTGGCCAACGTGTCACGTGGTCGTCCGCCTTTGTGGTTTGAGAACGAGGCGGTAAGGTAGGGTGGTGCGGTTGAAACTTGCATGACGGAGGAGAGCGGGGCGAAATTTCGCTCACCCTGTTCGTTGACCGTTCCCGCAACGACCACGGGTCGGGGAGAAAGGACGTTGTTGAGCCATGTGCTTCGCTCAACGTGTTCCATGGCGTCCACGTCAAGTCGGTGGAGGGTTGGACTTGGGTTGCGTTGCTCGCTTTCTTCAAACCACTTGTCCAGCGTCCCGTTGGCGATTTCTTCAAGCGCATGTTGGTTAAATTCGATGTAGGCTTCCCACTTGGAAACTTCTTCGAGGTCGCCCCGCGCCTGCTTTCTCGCGATGGAAGCGTGTGCATAGGCGTTGCACTTCTTCAGAAATTCTGCAACAATGGTCCGCTCATCGGTCATGCAGTCTCCTCCCTGCGTTGTTCGTACTCGGCTCTGCTCATGAGGTATGTGGCAGGATTGCCGGCCCAAACCTCGTTTGGCGGGAGGTCTTTGGTCAGCACAGCACCGGCGGCGAGGACACTGTTGCTTCCAACGGTGCATCCGGGGACGACGGTGGCATGGCCGCCAATGACGGCTCCCTCCTCAACGATCACAGGTTTCCATTTTGCTCGGTCGTTGGAAGGTGGGAATTTATCGTTCAACAGCACGGCAGAAGGGCCGATAAACACACGGTCCTGAAGGACGCATTCATCCGCAATGTAGGCGGACCCTTGGATTTTGCATGCATCGCCAATGATGACACGTTGCCCGATGTGGGCCAGAGCACCAATCGACACTTTCTTGCCGATGGTAGCGTCGTGGCCGATGTGGCATGGCCACCATGCAACGGATTGGTTTCCCAAATCGATGCGTTCACCCGAGAGGGGACGTTCGGTCATGCAACCGCCTCATTCGCCAAGCCCGAGTTCTCGCATCAGCATGCCGACGTGGCCTTTGGCCTTCACGTTGTAGCGGCACCACGAAATTTGCCCGTCCGGCGAAATGACGAAGGTTGAGCGGGCGCAACCCATGTATTCTCTTCCGTAATTCATCTTAAGTCTCCAGGTTCCAAAGGCCTGGTGGAGGCTGAGGTCTTCGTCAACGAGGAGGGGGAAATTGAGCTCTTGCTTCTCGACAAAGCGCTGATGGGAGGTGCTGGAGTCTTTGGACACACCGAGAACCACATAATCGCCTTGATTCAGTTGGGCCATGTTGTCGCGAAAGTCACAGGCCTGGGTGGTGCACCCGGGTGTGGAATCTTTCGGATAGAAGTAGAGGATTACGGATTTTCCCTGTGCCATGTAATCGCTGAGCGTGTGTTCAACACCGCTTTGGTCGACGGCTGAGAACTGCGGTGCTGGGCTTCCGGTTTCCAATTGAACGGTTTCTGTCATGGGATTTACTCAACGACGCTCCACTAAAGAGATTGCTTGTTCAAACGATACAAAACATGGTTTCAATCTGCGAAAGAGGCTCGCTAACTGCATTTTATGCAAATTGAATGATGTTTGAATCATGTTGGGTCAAATCAAGGAAAGCAACCGATTCTTTGAATAACTGGCAGGGCGCAGTCAAAGTCATGGTCGGCGCACGTATGTCTCGCAGAGCGCGTCGGCACTTCAAGAAAATACAGCGTGCTCCCACGAAATATGCCCTTCAGGAAATCGCCAGTGCCATCCAAACCGATGTCGACAAGCGGCACCTGAGTTATGACGAGGCGTTGATGCTCGGCAACATGATTCAGAACCGTGCTGACCAAGTTCCCGGTGACGCTATTGTCTACGCCATATCGGACCGAGACGCCTACCGTCGCACGCTCGAACTGTATCTTCGGGACGCATTGTTGACCCGCACTGAACAATTGTTGCTTTGGGAAGAGCGGCGCCGTCTCGGCATTTCCGATAGCGAACACGAGACGCTGTTGAATCAACTCCTCGCTCAGTGGAAGCGCCAAGGAAAGAACGTCACCATTGACCGTTTCGAAAAACCAGGAGGTGCCGACCCTGTCTAAGCGCTTGGTCCCCTTCGGCCTGATCGCCTTGTTGCTGGTCACCAGCCTTGCACCGTTGGCTTCGAGCGACCAAGGGAGGTCCACGCCCGACTTCGTTATCTCGTCCTTCACGCTGGATGATGCCGGCTCCATCGTCCTCGGTGGGGCAGTGGAGGCCGAGGATGCGACCCACATCGTTCGCATCCAAGTGCAAAACATCGGTTTGGCCGCAGGGCAAGCAACCTTGGCGCTTCTTTTGCAGGGCACGTCATCGTCCGGCGATGTAGTCATTGACAGCACCGACCTCGGGGTCATCTCCGCCGGAGCCTCCAGTTCCGTGACCGTGTTTTCATGGGCGGCCACCATCGGCAACAACCAGATTCTCAAGGCGCGAGTGACCAGCCCGACCGATGTCAGCACCAGCAACAACGAGGAACAGAAAATTGTCAATGTCAGCCGCTACCAAGACGCCAGCGTGCCAGTCGTGAACATTCCTCAGCCCTCTGGAGGCGGCACGAGTGTGGTGTGGTCGCAAACGGTCCACGCCTTCTCGGTTGATGTCCGCAACGATGGCGTCAAGAATCATTCAGCTCGCTTCTTCCTCAACTTCACGCAGGTGGGCACGGGCGCCACGTTCTCAGAGGAATCCACCACTGTCCCCGTCATTCGCCCGGGCTCGCTCTACAACGGCGGTGCGACACCTTCAACGGTGACCATGTCGTTTGATGCCACCTCACTCACCGGCGAATGGGACGTTGTCGGCACGGTGTTTACCGAAGGGTTTGACTGGACTGAAGACATTCAATTCCTCTCTCAACGGGTTGTCTTTTCAAATTACGATTTCTCCCTCACCGCTGCACACGACCGGAGCGTTGAGCCGGGACAATCATCGACGTTGACCTTCATTTTGAAGAACACAGGCATTGCCGATGACTTCTACGACCTTTCGCAAAGCAACGTCGCCGGCTGGGTATCGAGCATGACGCCCTCCACGCAGACGGGAACGATTTCTGCGGGCGTCACCACCTCGGTGTTCATCCAAGTCGCCGTACCGGCCGATGCCCTGCGCACGGAATCTGAAATTGTTACGCTCAGTGTCCAGTCGAACGGTGGTTCCTTCACCAAGGTCGTTTCAACAACGGTTCTTGCAAGTGAGTTGTACGAAGGTCGCGTGGAGATGGATGCCGACTCGAAACAACTGACGCCGGGCCAGAGCACGACGCTTCAAGTTAAGGTGGAAAACACGGGCAATGCGCCCTCGGCGTTCGTGATGAATGCCGGCATATCGACCAACCCTGACAACTGGGAGTTGGACCTTTCAAGCACCAGCACGGGAACCCTCGCACCCGGCGATTCGGTCAACGTCTCGCTCTCCGTCACCCCTCCGGTCATCAAGAATCCACTCGTGCCCTCGGAATACAACCGAGCTGGCGATGCCATGTCGGTATGGGTCCAAGCGTCTTCGGTGAACGGCGGTGTCCCGAGTTTGAACGCCACACCCGTAACCATACGGCCGGTCATCGTCGTTGATCCCGGTTTGCCAACCGACGCGATTGACATGACGGTTGAACAGGTCTTGCAGGCACGACAGGGCATGGGTCTCGAAGAAATTCTCGACCTCAACGTTGAGGTCCGTCACAACCTCGTGTCGGATTTGACCGAGACCGTGAACAGCACCTTGACGCTCGGAACGCCCGTGTTCACCTCAGATTCATCCGGCGGTTTTGATGAAGCCGACCGGTGGGCGATTGGCCTCACGCCTTCGCTGTTCACCGACATGAACCTCGGTGACACGGCTCAGGCTGTGATGTCCATTCAGGGCCCTGCAGACGATTATCCGGTCTCGGGGACACTCTCGGTCCTCGTCACGGCAACCCCCACGCTTGGAAGCACCCACATTGGCTCAGGCGTCATCGCTGCTTCCGTTACTCAGTCGCTCGACATCAACATCCCACCCGTCCTTGGCGCCGAAGGCCACAACGGAACAACGCTCGACGCCATGGTGGGCGAAGAGACCTCCTTTGACATCGATTTGGCCAACACGGGCAACAACATGACCTCGTATCGGTTGTTCATGACCGACAGCCTGCCGCAGGGGTGGGTCGCTTCGTTCTCCTCAACAGCCCTCATGCCGTCCACCACCCTGACATCGGTGCCAGCGGATGTGGCCGACTACCCCTCAAATTCCACCGACCACATACAGACCTTCCCGCTGGTCATCACCACCGATCCGATGGCTCCCGCCAACAGCGTAGAGACGTTGACCATCGAGGTCCAAGAAATGAATTCAGGAATCTTCATCACCAGTTTTGACGTTCCCATCCGAGTGGGTGAGAAGGTCAATGCCTCGCTTTCTCCAACCAGCCAAGAAGTCAACCTCTCAATTGGAGACTCCATCACAACGAGCATTGTGGTGAGCAACGTCGGCAACACACCGGCCATGTTCAGCGTGTGGCTTGACACCTCACAAGCTGGTGAAATCGAGTATGTGCTTGAAACGCCAACGGTGGTTGCTATTGGAGCAGGCTATGAATCCACGGTGCGCGTGAGGCTCACTCCGACCATTGACGCCCTTGCTGCGACCGACTACAAGGCCACGGTTTGGGTGGCAAACGTTGACTCGGGACTGAACCTCTCCGCCGATATCTTTGGAAACATCAGCGAACAACACGGCATCTTCATCGAAACGCTTGACGAGATTGGCGTTATCCCGGGTGAAACACAAACGGTGGCTTACAACATCACCAACAACGGAAACCTGGTCGAGAACGTGATCATTGAAACATCGGTGAGCGGCGATTGGCCCGTCGTTCCAGCAACCCAAAGCATCACGCTGGATGTGGATGAAACCCAATCAGGGACCCTTGAATTCGATGTGCCTGCGCTCGGAGGAGAGAACAACATGCTCAACGGAGCAATCTATCCTGTGACCATGCGCGTGCTCAACGCAACCACACAAGACGAGCTTGAGGTGCACCGATTCAACTTCATCGTCGCCCCACTGTTCATCGTGGAAGTGGAACAGTGGCCGAGCGTCAAATACTTCCACCGAGGATACGACCGGACTTGGGATGTCATCATCACCAACACCGGAAACAAGGACGTCGATGTCAACGTCACCTACACGCTCCTGCAGGGTGGTTTGAGCCTGCCGAGCACCGATTGGGAGGTTTCCAACACGGCCCCGTCGACACTCTCATTGCCGCGCAACGTACCCACGCCGTTCTCCTTCGTCGTGCGCAGTGTCGCCCCACAACCGCCACTCACGCTCGCTGCCAATCTCATCGTTGGACTCGACCCCATCGACGAGAATGTTCAGGGCAGTGCGGAATACTACACCGACTTGCGCATGGACCGCTTCCACCAAGAAGCCGAGACGCCCGTCAATCCAGTCGGAGAAATGGTCTTTGACATCGATTACTCTCACATTCCAACCGGTCCCGAAAGTGCCGTTGCCTACGAAGTGGAGTTGTGCGGTGCGGAGCGGTTGCTGGACCTCGATGAACTGGAGCAAAACGAATCGTTGTTTGAATGGACCTTTGCTATCCGCGTTGACAACACCGATTTCCCACTCGATTTGGAGCAAGTCTGTGGCTCCACATCGCTGGGTGCTGATTCAAGGATTACGCTCCCGACCCGCCAACCCTGGGTGACGACCGACCCCATACAACTGGTCGTCAACGCCCCGATGTCACCCAACATCCTTGCAGGCGATGGCTGGGAGTTGACGTTCCGATTGTACAACCCCGATGAGAACAACGGCTACACAAGTTACGACGAGGAAACCTTCACCTACAAACTCGCCGTCTTTGCTGACCCCGCCATTGTTGCTCAAGGTCCAGCAGACCCCGACGCGTTCTACGAAGGCCAAGAAACGACCTACACCGTCGACATCAAGAACCAAGGTACTGCACAAGCACTTGGCATCACAGCATCTCTTGATTGCCACGACGATGTAGAAATCTTGTCCAATCCGGAGATGTTACCTCTTCTTGTTTCGCAAGCCGAGCACACCTTCACATGGGAAGTCCGACCCGCCACCATCGACTGGTGGTCTGTCTCGAAGGACATCCGCTGCGATGCGTCGTTGTCCTACCTCTATGTCGGCGATGGGAACAACGAGGCGAACGATGTCTCCCAAGGTGTTGAGCTTGGTGAAGAAACGGTCCGCTCATGGTCCCCGGACCTGTCCGTGGCGTTCATTGCGTGTATCGTCGCCTTCCTCCTTTCCTTCATCTTCGTACGACTATCGAGCCAGTCCGAAAAATGGCAACTCGGCGGTGTTTACGCCGGCGTCCTCGGATTTGGTTTCGCCTTCCATCTCTTCCAAGTGTCCTACTGGGGTCCTGCCGTCTTGGTGCTTGGAGCACTTTGGATATGGCGCATGACTTGGAAGTCCAGCGAGGAGTTCAGACTGATTCACGAGGATTATCAACGTGCTCGCAAGGGGATCTCGACCGTCTATTCAGACCACTTCGCGGCCCTCACAGACAGTCGCCGCCAGTTGACCATCATTCTCTCCATGCCCGTTCTCGGTATGCTCGCCATCGTTCTTGGTTTACCACCTCAACTGGACACCAACCAAGACAACCTTGTGGTGATGGCATCCTACTTCTTCGCCATTATGCTGGGCGTTTGGTACTTGCTCAAGCGGTCGGACAAGTTGTACGGTAACCTCTACGGCCGTATGACGGACGCCGAGGTGAAGTCCATCCGTATCGAGCGCGACCTCAACGATCCCGCCCGGTTGCTCAACGACCTTGCTGAGGATGGTCTTGACTTCGGTACGCTCTTCGGCGGACCAACCGACGGTGCAGCCACGAGCGCTTCGACCGATTCAGCAACCGAATCTCAGGAATCCGAGAAACAACCGGTAGCAGACTTTGAATTTGGCACAGCAACGGAGGTGGAAAGCGATGCCTGACGACGACAGTTCATTGGTGATGGACATGCCGGAAGACATGATCGCCCAGGACCGTGCAGAGCGGGAGCGGGGCATCTTGGAAGCCTCCCAAACGCTGGAGCGAATCGCCCGACAGGCCGCTCGCCGGGAGAACCCTTCGCTGGCGGAGACGGAAATTGACCTCTCCGAAGCCAAGGTCTACCTCAACATCCACCAACTCTCAAAGGCCAAAAAGAGCATCAAACGGGCTGAGCGAACCCTCGAGGAATTGGAGGAAGACGTGCTCACGTTGCGGCGCAGTATTGCCATGCTCCACCGTTTGTTGGTGCACAAGCACATCACCCTCGAGGAGGCTGAGCGAATTATCTACAAACTCCGTGAGGCAACAGCAGCGGCAGAAATGGGTGACATTCGGGCCGCCACGAGTGATGTTGAAGACCTGCTCGAGGACATGATTGGCGGAAACACCTCAACGCTCAACCCCTTCCTCTTCCGCCACTTCTGGATGGGTGTTGACACCCGATGGCCAGCCGGTGGCGAGTCGGGCGTGCTGTTGGTTCGCATCATCAACGACGGACCGATTCCGATGCCGATGCTCAGACTCAAACCCCCTGTCCCTGAAGGATGGACGGCTACGCCAGCCAACGTCGACCTCCCCATCATCGCACCCGGAGGAAACATCCCTCTTCGCTTTGAAATCCGGCCTGACTTCAGACTGAGTTCCGAAGATATCCCGCTCACTCGCAAACTTTCGGTGGCGACCGCTTATGAGATGCGCTCAGGTGAAATCACCGTGACCATGCGGGTCCAAAACCGCTCGATGGAGCCGCTGTCCGAGGTGCTGTTGACACCTTGGATTCCCGCTGGGTTCGCTGCAGAAGAAGTTCCGTTCATCCGCACCCTCGCTCCAGACGAAGTGGCTGTTGTCCGCATGCCCCTTCGCATCAACCTCGGTCAAGGAGGCGATCTTTGACCCTATCCGATTCCACCCGCAGAGGCGGGAGGTAAAAACAAAAAATGGTGAAAAACATGAAAAACGAAATGAAGAACGAAAACCGCGACAACGTTGCGGCCATCGGTATTGGTGCAATGATTGTGTTCATTGCGTTGATCTTGGTCGCAGCGGTGGCTGCTGCTGTTATTATTCAAACAGCAGAAAAGCTGCAGCAAAACGCACAAAGCACGGGTGAAGAAACCACGGACCTCATGGCATCGAAGATTTCGGTGCTGAGCGTGGTCATCAGCGCATCCTCGGAACTGACGGTGACCTTTGAATTGGCACCCGGCTCCGATGGCATTGCCGCTGGTGATGTGGACTTCAACGTGCACTGCCCCGGCGCAACACCTGCTGTGTTGTCTGGCAGTTTCGGTGGTACCGGGTCTGGTGGAACTGCATCAGCCGTGTTCGGTACCGCTGGCGTGAGCCCGATGGAGCCCGGAGCAACCTACTCCGTAACCATCAACACGGGTACTGCAGAATGCCAGCCATCACCGAACGACGAAGACACACTGCTGATCCAAGCAGGGTCAGGCGGATGGACTTACGAAGTCCTCCAGTACAGCGGAAGCGCAGCAGTCGGTGAGGTGGTTGCATGAAGACCAACGGAACCAACGCTCGTAAAGACGACACCCTCGGTGCTATCGGTATCGGGGCTATGATCGTCTTCATCGCTTTGATCCTCGTTGCAGCTGTTGCCGCAGCCGTGATCATCCAAACCGCAGAAAAACTCCAGCAGAACGCTCAAGCCACCGGTGACGACACCGCTGAGCAAATGAGTGGAAAGGTCATGCTGAATGCCGTTTACATCGGTTCAGGTGGTAACAACCTCGAGCTCTACGGTCGCTTGTCGCCCGGTAGCGACGGTGTTGCCGCAGTCGCTGACATCGGTTTCCAGATCTTCTGTTCCGGCGGTAACTCCGACGAAGGCGCTGTCGCAGCCGTTCTCGACATGGGAACGCGCAACGGTGCAGCCACGCCTCTTGAGGCTGGTCAAGCCTACATCTTCCGGATTACGCTGAACAACTGCGCTGTCCCATCCACAGCTGAGGACCACACCTTGTTCCTTCACGTGGCCAACGGCGGTACGACGCTTGAAATTCTGCAATACGACGGAACCACCACTGAGGGTACGCCCATTGTCTGATTGTTCCGGGATTCGAGATTCGTCTCGAAACCTGGAGGAGGAATCACGATGGCATGGCCATTTAGTGGAAACTCAGGCGGAGGAAAGAGCGCAGACCAATCACTCACAGAAGAACGACTCAAGATTTTGTCCAACGTGGCAATTGAGCAGGTTCCTTTCCCTGAACAGGGGATGCTGAGTGAGGAGGATGCTTGGACCATCTCGCCGGGACCGACCCGTGCGCGCATCAACAGCCAGAATTCCATCCCGGATGTGGCGACGACGATCAACCCAGTGGCGCCACCCGCCCCTGTGGTTCAATCGGCTACCGTTGACACATCGGGTTTGGAGCGACTGATCAGCAGCCGCTTGGATATGGTTGAAGATGTGCTCCGTATGGTTGAGATTCGTCTTGAAGAGGGGGCCTCAGCACCGAGCGGTTCATCCGAGGATGATCACGACGAGGATGAAGAGGATCTTTCCGGTTCAACCGGGGACCGAATCATCACCTCTGACGGGGAAGTCGTTGACGTTCAGGGACAAGCCAGAATGATGGAACACGATGCAGCATCGCTCGTGGAACTGTATGAAGCCCAAGCACTTGCGGCCAATCCGTTCCTGGTTGCACCTGCGGGTGGAGGTCAAACCTCCGCCAATTCAACAGGCGCACCAACGGTTGCTGCCCTCCTGCTTGACAACATGTCGGGAATGGCAGCGGTGAGCTTCACGCAGAAGGCCATGGATTCGGGGATGTTGAGCCCAGAAGAAGGCAACGCCATCATGGCCATCGTCCAGTTGGCTGAACCCGGGGACGCTGAAACGGCGCTTGAGGACCACTTGTCTCACAAGAATTTGCTTGTCTTCTCTGCCCTTGTTTCATCATGGCGGCAGATTCAATCCCTTCGAGGTGAAGAGTAGATGGGAGCGTCGGTTGGAATTGGTGGACTGATCGTTGGGGTCGCGATGCTTGTCGTGTTCTCCATGGCCTATCAGTCCATAGCGATGCAAATCGATTCGGGCTTGGACCGAATCGAGAACGCTGAAACACCAATTCCAGCCTTTTCCGTCGACGATGCAACCCTTTGGGAGGGTGCAGTGGTCGCTTTGGATATCGCCAACGGCGGCTCTGGATACTCAGCCGGAGGCACGCTGGTCGCCCAGAGTGGAAATGGAGGATTTTCTGGAACTTACACCATCAACCCCGGTACAGGGGCGATAACCTCCGTGGTCATCACCAGCCACGGAAATTACTCGTCGCCCCCAACCGTTGTTGTGTCCGGTGGAGGCTCAGGATCATCCGCTCAATTTACACCTTGGCTTGGCAACGTCGTCTACATGAACGCAACCAATACGGGAAGCACCACGATCGGTCACGACGAAATGTGGCTCTTTACCAACGGTTCAGGCCCGACGGCCTTTGACACCGTTTACACGAGTTCCATTGGGTCTTCGAACTGGTATTCCGGAGAGACAGTCTCCCTGCAGTGGAGAAATGCGACCAACATCGGCACGAGTCGTCTTGCGTTGACCGTTGGCGCTGTGTCCATGGGTGCCACACTGGCATGAGGTGATGGGATGGCAGACGGCGGTACTTCGGCGATGATTATGCTCGTGACTGGGCTGCTGATTGCCGGAGGCGCAGGCGTCCTCCTCATCGACCAGTGGGAGCAAGCGACTCGCAACGTCCAAAAGAATGAACAAAAACGTGCTGAGGCAGAAAATTACGACATTTCCTTTGCAGGTGATCCGATGATGGTCTCGTTTGATACAAATACGGGCGGTTCCAATGAAATCACCTTCTATGTGCAGAACACAGGCATTTCAGAAATGAGCAGCACCTATCAGGTGTTGATCAACGGTGATGAGCCTGCGGGCACTTCCGAAACGGTCGTGCCAAGCGGCTCGGATTGGGTGGCAGGGACACTGTTGGAGGTGACCGTAAGCGATACCTCGTTTTCCTCACTGAGCAACGGAGATGACATTCTCATCTTCTTTATCGGTCAATCAGAACGCTCGCCCTTGGGTCATCAACACGTGGTCACCATGGATGTGGAGGTGAGATTGAATGAGCTTTGATGAAGACCCGTTCATGGTTGCTCACAAACCCATCGAAGACGGGTTCCCTTTTGAGGTGGAAACGGATTCATTGGCTGACTCCATGGGTGCACGGCTTCCCAACCGCTCCTTGTACCTCATTCAGGGAACCGTTGGTGCAGGGAAATCACTTGTCTCCCAGCGACTGGTTCACGGTATGGTACACAACGGCGTGAAAGTGCTGGTCGTCACCACCGAACTGACCACCCGTGGGTGGATTGAGCAGATGGAAAGCATCGGTTATGGTGTCACCGAACACATTCGGAGTGGCAAACTCATGGTCATCAGTCGGTTTGGTACCATCGCTGAAGCACGGCACGATGTGTCGCTGAGCGATGTGTTGGCGAGTCCAGCGGTACCAGCAGCCGACGTCATCGTCTTTGACTCTGCAAGTTCACTCATGCCATCGGACCTCGATGAGCAAGCCCGATTCAATCTGGTTCAGACACTTCGGAAAGTGGCTTCTGATGGGCGCTCGTTCCTGTTGTGTGTTGACCCCGATGAAATGGATGGAAAATTACTCCATCAACTTCGAACGTCGGCTGAAGTTGTTCTTGACATGGACACCAATATGATTGGAGGTACCATCAACCGAAGCATCGTGGTGACACGTTTCCTGCGAGCCGCAGGGCCCATCACCACTTCGATCGGTTGGCGTGTGGAGCCCGGCATGGGCTTCATCGTCGATATCACGGCGGTGAGCTGAGGAGGGAAGTATCATGAGCGACGAACCACGTTTTGCCAAGGGCGACCTCAACGGCGTCATGGCTGCATATCCTCACGTTGCTGATTGGGTTCGAGATTTCGAAATGCGTTACGGGTCTCGCCCGATTTACTACGGTCCGCTTGACCGAGATGCCAAAAAGCAACGACCACTGAATCTTATCTATGTCACCCGCGAGCCAATTTTTGTTCACATTTACGAGCCTCCTGCCGACGAAGACGGTGGCGGTACCATCCTTTGGTTTGGTCTTGAGCCACAACTGACGGAGGAAGAGGAAAACATCCGACGTGAACTGATTGAAACGCTTCTGCAAGAAGCACCCACCGCCCCTTCCTTCACCACCGATAACGAATTCGAAAACATCCTTCAACAGATGATTGAACGATACACCATTCTCGATTCGGAAGCGAGCAACCTTGTCCGCCGACAGGGTCGGATGTGGGAGCTTGTTGGCATGGACGATAAACGGTTGACCGTCACGCAAGCCCAGCGAGAGCGCTTGACCTATGTCGTGGTTCGCGACTTGATTCGAAACGGACCGCTCGAACCCCTGCTTTCCGATGAAATGTTGGAAGATATTCACTCCGTCGGACTGAAGCACATCCACATGGACCACAAGGTGTTCGGCATGGTCACCTCGAACATTCGTTTCCGGGAACGAGAATTGCTCTCTCGGTATTTGCGAGCCATGTCCGAACGTATCGGCCGGCCTGTTTCGGACAACAAACCCATCATTGACGGTGTGCTGCTCGACGGCTCCCGTATCAACATCATTTTCTCCGACGACGTATCCATGCTCGGTCCGTCGTTCACCATCCGTAAGTTCGCCGAAGAGACCATCTCGGTGATTCAACTCATCAAGTGGGGCACGATGTCTGCCCAACAGGCGGCTTACATCTGGATCTGTCTCGAGTACGGCATGTCTGTGCTGGTGTCGGGAGAAACGGCCTCCGGTAAAACGACAACCCTGAACGCCATTCTCCCGTTCATTGACCACAACGTGAAGATTTACTCCGCTGAAGACACGCCTGAGGTCAAGGTTCGCCACAAGATTTGGCAGCGCTTGGTCACCCGTGACGCCAAGAACGAGGAATCACGGGTTGAAATGTTCGACCTGCTCAAGGCGGCTTTGCGTAGCCGACCTCGCTACATCATCATCGGTGAAATTCGTGGTGTGGAGGGTGCAACAGCGTTCCAGGCCATGCAAACGGGTCACCCCGTTATCGCCACCTTCCACGCATCGTCCATTGTCAAAATGATTCAGCGTTTCACGGGCGACCCCATCAACGTCCCGATTCGTTTCTTTGACAACCTTAACTTCGCTATTTTCCAAGAAGTCGTGGAAGCGCCCGGCGGCGGTATCGCCCGTCGTATTACCGGAATTGACGAGGTCATCGGCTACAACAAGCACAGCGATGGTGTGTTGACCCGTGGTATGTTTGAGTGGGATCCGGTCAAAGACAAACACTACTTCCGTGGTATGTTCCAGTCGCACTTGTTGGAGAACAAGATTGCTGCCATGGCAGGGTTTGCGAACAAGCGAGACATCTACGACGAGATGTTGAAGCGAGCCGCTGCCATTCAGCGCATGGCCGACCGAGACCTCACGCATTACGACGATGTCTTTGACCTCCTGGGCTTGTATTATTCCAACGGTTGGGAGTATTTCGACCGCGCCATCGATACGTGGGTTGGAATCAATCACAAGTGAGGATGATGAGACATGGAGCGCATGCCAATTTGGCACATTGCCCTTCGTCGTCTTGAGATGCCGGTTGCTCGTTTCCTCGGCCTCTATGTCGCACCACTCGTGGTGGCCTCTCTTCTCGTTGGCATTGTGGTCGTTGCGTTAACAGGCGGGCTGGCCGAAGGGGCATTGTTCGCAGGCTTTACCGGCGTTTTATTCGTGATTCTTCTTGGGTTGATGGCTACGGTCGCCGCTATCGCCTATCCCGTTCTTGAGGTGCAGCGGTCGGCAACGCTCATTGAAGCCGAGATGCACATGTTCATCACGCGCATGGGCATTTTGTCCATCGGTGAGGTTGGAGCACAATCCATTTTTGATATTCTGAAGCAAATGAGAGATTACGGCGAATTGGCGTCCGAGGTCAAGCGCATTGAGACGCTGGTTGACAAATGGCATACCTCGCTTCCAGAAGCAGCACGTATCGTGGCCCACCAAAGTCCAAGCCCGCTCTGGTCGGATTTCCTCGACCGAATGGCGTTCTCGATTGAGGCCGGTCAACCCATTGATGAATTCATGCGCTCCGAACAAGAGACCATCGCTGAGCAATACAACACGCTCTACGACACCCGTTTGGAATCGGTTGACACCCTCAAGGAAATTTACGTGTCCTTGGTAACGGCTGGACTGTTCGGTTTGGTGATTGCGGGAATTCACCTCGTTCTCTTTGAGGTCGGTGGCGTTGACGACACACCGATTGAAATCGCCAGTCGCCTGCGCTTCCTCCTGCTCGCATCCATGGTGTTCCTGTTCATTCAAATCGGTGCTGTGTTTGCCTTCCGTGCCACCATCCCGAAAGATCTGACCTTCGCACGAGATGAACTCGACACCCCGTTCAGGATCAACTTCCGGCGTTCGCTTTTGCTCTCAGGCGTCATCACGATTGGGTTGCTTGTCCTTGCGACGTTCACCCTGATTTGGGTATGGGATACGCTGACATCCGAGTGGGACAAGTACGGCTTGTTGTTCGTCGCCGTTCCCTTTTCCCCTTTGTTAATTCCCGCCATTATGGTTCGGCGAGAGGAATCCCAAATTCAGCGGAGAGACGAAACCTATCCGGATTTTATCCGTGCTCTTGGTGGTACGGCTCAGGCACGTTCGGCCGAACCTTCAGCCACCATCAAGGCCTTGCGAGGCATTGATTTTGGTATGCTGGACAACTCTATTGACCGACTTGAGAAGCGGTTGTCGACCAGAATCGACTCGGACCGCGCGTGGGATTATTTCACGGCAGACACCAATTCGGCTGTGATTTCTCGTTACACGCGCATATACATCGAAGGTTCACAATCATCCGGGAAACCCGCAGAAACGGCGGAGATGGTCTCCCGGTCGGTTGGTAACTTGCTCTCCTTGCGAAACCGGAGAGCGCTCTCGGCCAACACCATGTGGGGTGTTGCGCTCGGCCTGCTCATCTCGAGCGTCGCCTCACTTAACGTCACTACCGCCATTGTCTTGCAGCTCGGCGATGCCATTGCAGGTGTGGCTTCTGGACTGGTTGATACCGACGTGAGCACGCTTTCGGACTTCGGCGGCGGGGTTGCTCTTCCCGTCATGGAAGATGCATCTTCGGTTGACGACAACATACGGATGTTCAAGATCATCATCTCCATCCTCATTTTAATGCAGGTCATCGCCGTTTCCTCGATTGCCACACGGCTGCGCGGCGGGACAAGAACGAGTGCCGTAGGGCAGATGATTCAACTGACCTGGGTCGCAGGTCTTGCATCCCTCTTCACAGCCGTGGTGCTTGAACGCGCATCCAGTTTGTTTAGCGTGTGATGCATCGGGAAGGTTGATACTCCCGTTTTCTCAATCGCCGCCCATGCAAGCCCCTCTGCCCCCACCGCCTTCAGGAACAGCCTCGCCTTATCAGCCACCTGCTGCAAGCATGGTGAAAGGGAGCATGTACGCCTTTTCGAAGTGGCTGATGATCGGCATGGCGCTGTTGGTCTTCGCTTCAGCGTTTGCTCAACTCCCGCTTGCCTCGTCGGTCCCCGACATCGCTGATTACGACATGACCAGCGAAAAGGAAGCCGACCAGTACGACGATGATGTGGACAGTTATGCCTTCCAACTGTCCTTCTTTGCTGCGCTCTCCGCTATTTTACAGACGGGTGCGTTGACCATGTTGGCCTACGCCTTCGTTCGAGAAGCACAGGAAGAGCAAGGGCAACACGTGGCCATGCGTATCACCTTGATGTTGGCAGCCGTGGTGCTGGTCACCAGCATCGTTGGACGCAGTTTCTCGCTGTTCTGACCCGGCAAGAAACCGGGTTTTATTCCCGTCTCTGTTGTGGGTTAAGCATGGGTCCGCCTCGGTTGTTTGGGATGTGGTACCATCCGCTCTACACCGATGGGATTCACCCTGAAGCACGGTTTCCCCGAGACCGATATCGCTTGCTGCTCGACCGACTGGGTGCATCGGATGCACAACATCACATGACGCTCAACCAACCCGAACCCATCACGAGGAAACTTCTGCTCCTTGCGCACGATGTGGACTACATCGACCGCTTCCTTGCTGGTGAACTGACAGAGAAAGAGGAAAAGCGCATTGGGCTCACACCGTGGACGCCTGCAATGATCAAGCGCACTCAAGTCCTCATGGGTGGTGCGGTTGAAGCGACTGAATATGCCCTTGAGAACGGGGGAATAGCCGGTAACATGGCCGGTGGCACCCATCATGCGCACACGGACTTTGGCTCAGGGTATTGCGTGTTCAACGACCTGGCAGTTTGTGCCCTGCATGCCCTCGAAAATCTCCGGGTTGAGCGAGTGGCCATCGTTGACTTGGATGTCCATCAAGGCGACGGTACGGCGACCATTCTCGCCGATGAACCACGGGCGCTGACCGTTTCAGTCCACTGTTCAACCAATTTCCCGTTTCGAAAATCCATCAGTGACCACGACCTCTCCGTGCCGCCTGCTGCGGGCGATGAGGTGTATCTTGCCACGGTTCGAGAGGCGTTGGGGATCTGCTTGGAGTTCAATCCTGATTTGATCCTGTATCAAGCCGGCGTTGACGCCTTGGAAGCGGATGCGTTGGGCAAACTCAACGTGACCAGAGAGGGCATGGCACAGCGCAATCACCTTGTCTTCGAGGCCGCTGTTTCCCGCAACATTCCGCTGGTTGTGTTCATGGGGGGAGGTTACGCCAAACCGATTGACGCCTCGCTTGATGCCTTCTACGATTTGTTTACCGATGCCATTGCGTGGAATCAGCGATATTGAATTCAAACAACACGCAAAACGCATCGGTCACTCAGGAATCAAGTCCCAACCATAGCCTGGGCGTGTACTGCCCTACTGCCATTTGGTCCATCGAGATCGGGAATGGGCTCTCCTGTACCACCATTCGCCCGTGCCGCTCGGCCATTGGAGCCATTCGTATCCGTCGTCTCTGACCACGCCGATGGCTCCGGGGGTAGGCTCGACCGTATTCGATGTCTGTTGGGCCTGTTCATGCTGAACGGAGGGGCCCTCTGTTTGGCCTGTCATGGCGATTTTTTCCTGAAGCAACTGGGTTCGGTCCTCTGAATCAATGGACCCTGCAAGTCCGAAGTAAGCGTCGTTGTGCGCAATACGGCTCAGTTGCTCAGGAGTAGAAGCAAGCAATTCGTCGATCAGCGTAAACAGTTTCTCTCGCGTTTGCTTTCTGATTTTGTTGTTGGTGTAGCGAGCCGTCAGGTCGCCCTTCAACTGTTCAAGTTCCTCAGCAAGTTCCTGTGGGTTGCCGTAATAGGCTTGTGTGAGGGATTGCAAGAAGGTCAACTCGTTGATTTCTTCTTTGGTCAATTTGGTGTTGTTTCTCATGACCTGCACCCAACGGAAAGCGTCAGGAAGGATGGCAGCGGCTGCGTTGGTCTGGAGCAGGGTGAACAGAGCAAGCAGAATGGCGCTGATGCCCACGGTGGTGGTGACGGGGTCACTTTCTCCAGCGAAGAACGAAGCCAATCTCGATGAGGATGCCTCGTTTTGTGTTGAGGTTTCAACCGTGCAGCCCGAAGCATCCACCTCGTTGTTGGCGGGCGTTTCTGGACAGAGGTCATCAAAATCCGAAACACCATCGGCGTCGGTGTCCAACAAGCGCAATTGGGCTTCGCTGCACCCTGCTTCCGTCACGTTCTGACCGGCTTCGGTTGACGGGCAGGTGTCGGTTGGATCGAGCACGCCATCACCGTCTTCGTCATCCAAACATCCGTCACCATCATTGTCAAGGGCTGTGGCATTCTCTTCGGGACATTGGTCCTCGTTATCCAAGACGCTGTCTCCATCGGTATCCGTTTGGATCGTACATCCGTTCTCAAGGACGGTGGTTCCTGCTTCGCTGTTCGGACATTCGTCGGTGGAATCACCGACACCATCACCGTCGATGTCCACCGATTCCGTGGCGTCGTTTGGGAAGGCGTCGGTGTTGTCACCCACCCCATCACCGTCTGAATCGGTTGTTTCCGTGGCGTCGTTTGGGAAGGCATCGGCGTTGTCTCCGACACCATCACCGTCGGAATCGGTTGTTTCCGTGGCGTCGTTTGGGAAGGCATCGGTATTGTCTCCTGTGCCATCGCCATCGGAATCAAGTTGTTCGAAGGCGTTGAGCGGGAAGGCGTCTGCGTTATCGCCGACGCCATCGCCATCCGTATCGTGCGTTTCGGAGGCATCGTTCGGGAAGGCATCGGCATTGTCCCCGACGCCATCACCATCGGAATCGTATTGCTCAAATCCGTTGAGCGGGAACGCATCAGCGTTATCGCCGACACCGTCTCCATCGGAATCCATCGTTTCCGTAGCGTCGTAGGGGAAGGCGTCTGCGTTGTCCCCGGTTCCATCGCTGTCGGAATCCAACCATTCGTTGGCGTCGTTGGGAAAGGCATCTCCTGCATTGCTGTAACCATCACCATCATCGTCCGGGCACCCGGCAACATCGTGGTACGAGGTCCCTGCCTGATTCGGACAATTGTCGCTGGAGTTTGGAACGCCGTCCCCGTCCAAATCGTTCTGATCGATGAACTCGAACGTGGCCGATAATTGATGCTCGCCGTCGTCCTTGTCAACCAGCGACATGGTCACGGTACCGGGTGTGGTGGTTGCAGGCGTGGTCAGCCGAAGGGTTTCATCGTCAACGACGTCAGCGGTGACCGAGCCAAGGTTGCCGAATTGAACCGTGATTTCGTTGGTCTTGACGACGCCCGTTGCCTTGGTGGCATACCTGAGGACATCGTTCGTTTCGTCGCTGTAGGCCACATGCATCGTCCCTTGTGCGTCGATGAAGATGGAATTCGAGTCGCCAAGGTCGCCCGTGGTCTCAATGTTGCTCTTCTGCCAGTTGGGTGAGGATGGATTCAGGGTTGCGTACTTCAAATCGAAACCCGACCATGTCTGGTAAACGATGTGTGGATCCCCTGCTGCGTCGATGGCGATGGAAGGGTTGCGCCCGGTGTGTCCCGATGCGTCCACGACCGTCGTTGTCCATTGACCGTTTGGAACGCCGGTTGAATAGCGCAAATCTTCGTTCTTGCTGTCGAAGTGAGCGATGTGGAATTGTCCCTGTTCGTCCATCGCCAAGGAGGTAAAGTAGCCAGGATACATGCTGGAGACCGGGACAGCGGCATCGGGCGCGTAGGTGTTCCAAGAACCGCTGTAGTTGGTAGCGAATTTCAGTTTTGAATTTCCTCGGTCTTGGTATGCGATGTAGACGTGGTCGTTCTCGTCGATCACGATGGACGAATCGCACCCCTTGTTCGACCCGTAGTCGATGCTTTGGCTACCCCAACTCGTCCCGTCAAACGAAGCCAGTCGAAGCCCACCGCCACAGTACTGACCGGAGGCGGCATAGGAGATGTGAGGCAGGTTGTTCGAGTCAACGTCAATGCCGACCGGGCCAAATTTCGCACTGGTGGAGACCACCGCTGAAGTCCAGGTACTGCCATCATAGTGGCGGTAGATGACCGCACTGCTGTAGGCTGCATAGGCCACGTGAAGTTCATCGTTCTCGTCAATGACCATGTGTGCATCCCAGCAGTAGGTGCCTTCACAGTTTCCAATTTTGTTGGAAATCCACGAAGAACCGTCGTAGACGCTGTGACGAAGCTCGTAATTTCCACCGTTGATGTGGAAGATGTGGAGGTCGCCGTTGGAGTCCATGACGATGGCGTTTTCGTGCCCTGCTTGGTCGGCATAGTCTGCCGTTGATGTTGACCACTGGTGGTTTATGCCGTCGTAGGTTGTGTTGCTGAATGCAAGATCGGAAAAACCATTGCCGGTGATGGTCATTTCTTCCCCGCCGGTCGTCCAACCCGTGGCTTGTGACAGCGTCACCTGAAGCGGAGAGGAATGGTTGAGCGGAGTGGAATCCTTGAGGTCGGTCGTCTCAACAAGGAGGGGCGAGACGGCAACGGTCAGCAAGAAAACCGCAACCAACCATGCACGCATGTTGGTTCGGAAAGCAAAGACACAGATATCCTTTTCCAACGAGGGTTAGCGTTTCTGTTCTTCCCGAATGCGTTTTTTCGTCGCAGCCCACGAACAGATGGGGCACTGCGTGAGGTCGTGGAAGCGCGCCGGACAGTACTCCCGGCCAAAGAAGATGATTTGGAGGTGCAGGTCGTTCCATTTTTCCTTCGGAAAGACCGCCTTGAGGTCGTGTTCTGTCTTCTCGACCGTCGTCCCGTTTGACAAGCCCCAACGGGCAGCGAGTCGATGAATGTGTGTGTCGACGGGAAAAGCAGGCACGCCAAAGGCTTGCGCCATCACCACCGAGGCCGTTTTATGGCCGACGCCGGGCAAGGCTTCGAGGGCTTCAAAGGAGGCAGGGACTTCACCGTCGTGAGATTCCACCAACATCTCGGAAAGGCGTTTGATGTTCTTTGCCTTTGTCGGGGCCAAGCCGACCTGACGAATGTCCGCAAGGATGGTTTCGACTTCCAACTTCGCCATGGCCTTGGCGGAACTGGCTTTGGCAAACAGGGCAGGCGTGACCTCGTTGACCTTGAGGTCGGTCGTTTGTGCGCTCATCAACACGGCCACAAGCAATTCGAACGGGTTGCTGTGGTCCAATGGAATGGGAATGACGGGGTACAGTTCCTCAAGTTGAACGGCAATCCGGTCAGCCTTCTCTTGCCGTTTCACCCGCTCACCTATCCTTCGTAGGTTGCGCTGTATTCCTCACCCGTTTGCCATCCAAAATACAAACCAAGGACGACCGAGGTCAAGGGGATGCCGTTGCAGATGAGCGTCTCCAAGGGCTCAGTTTCGGGTTTACCTGCGATGTACCAGATGAGGAGTCCGAGGATCAATCCCGGGATGACCATCATGCTGCCCATGATGATGGTTCGGAGGGTACGCATGACATTGCCAATCAACGGAGAGTCATGAAGGTGTGCTTCACCGCCCACGCGCCATCAACGCCGCTAGGGCCTCCCCGTCGAGCGAATTCAGTGTGTTTTTCGGCTCAATCCAGCCCTTTCGTGCGGTCATCACGCCGTAGGCGATGTCGCTCAAGCCGCGAATGGAGTGTGCGTCGGGATTGATGGCCACGGGAACACCGAGTCCTTTGGCGTGCTTGCACAGGCGCCAATCCAAATCGAGGCGGTACGGGCTGGCGTTGAGTTCAATGGCCTTCATTCGCCCTTCGTCGTTGTGCTCTGCCATGTGCTCAAGGACGGCAAAAAGGTCCACTTCGTACCCTTCACGCCCCTGCAAAATGCGTCCCGTGGGGTGGCCCAACACGTTGGTGGCCGGGTGGTCGATGACTTTCATCAGTTCCTCGGTGTTTTCCACCTCATCCCTGCCTCTCCATTTGGTCATGGCGTGAACGCTGGCAACAACATAGTCCAATTCGGCCAGCACATCGTCGGGGTGGTCCAATTTTCCGCCCTCGAGAATATCCGATTCCACTCCGTGAAACAAACGGAAATCGACGCCGTCGGCTTTCCATTGTTCGTTGTACTGTTTGATGGTCCTGCCCTGGTCGAGCAGGTCTTCGGCACTGGCGCCGTTGGCGATTTTCAACGTGGGTGAGTGGTCTGCAATGCCGAGCCAGGACCAACCCATCTTCCGAGCCGTATCGGCCATCAATTCGAGACTTGCCTCACCGTCGGAGAGGGTCGTGTGGTTGTGCAGAGCGCCCCGAATATCGCTGGTTTGAATCAATGCCGGCAAGGAATGCGCGGCGGCGGCGTCCACCTCGCCCATGTCCTCTCTCAATTCAGGTGGCACAAACGCCATGTCAAGATGAGCGTATATCGCTTCCTCGTCTGCGGCTTCTAAGGAAAAAGCAGCCGCTTCCATGCCCTTCAATTCTCCCGCTTTGGCCTCGGGGATCAAGCCAAATTCATTGAGCCGAAGCCCCCGGTCAATCGCTCGCTGTCGCATGGCAATGTTGTGCTCTTTGCTGCCGGTGAAGTAGGCGAGCGTAAACGGCTCGACGTGGCGAGGGACCAATCGGACCTGTGCGTCGATGGTTCCGCCGGCTTCGAGTTGCTCGTAGTCATCGCCACCGATGGCATCCAACACGTTGGGGTCAATGTGGCCGACCGTGAAGGATTCGTCGAAGATGGTGGTGTCCAGGATAAGGCTGATTTTGGAGTCGCCCGCCCCTTTCACATCAGCAATTCCGGGCAGGGCGAGGATGGCATTGGCCACCGATTCGTGGTCGTCCTCATCCACGGCCACCACAACATCGAGGTCGCCGATGGTGTCTTTTCGTCGTCGGGCACTTCCGGCAAGCGTGGCGCGGTGAACGCCGTCAAGGGCTGCGATTTTTCGTTGGAAGGCTTCTCCATAACGCAGACCGATGTCAAGACGTCGGCGGGCGCGGAAGCGAGAAAGCAGTTCGATGCCGTCCAACATTCGTTGCTGGGATTTGGCTCCAAAGCCTTTCATGGGGGCGATTTTGTTGTCCAGTGCCGCCTGCTTGAGGCTGGCCACGGAATCGACGCCCAGTTCATCCGCCATCAGCTTGATGCGTTTGGGGCCGAGGCCGGGGATGCCCAACATCTCAATGAGACCTGGTGGGGTGCTGGTGTGGAGATTCACCCAATCATCGGGCCATTGGCCTTCGTTGACGGCTTGTGTTAGGGCACTTCCGAGCCCTTTTCCGATGCCCTTCATGTTGTAGATTTCACCGCTGGCAACCAGTTCGCCGAGGTCTTCGGTGAGGCTTCCAAGCATGCGGCTGGCGTTTTGGTAGGAACGAACCCGGAAGACATTGGCACCTTGCAATTCGAGCAAAACCGCCACTTGGTGGAGCACGTTGGCGACTTGATTGCGTGAAAAGAAGGGCGGTCCGTTCGGACGTGCTTTCGGGAGCGAAAAGGAACCGCCTGCCATGCATGGAAGAGGTGGCCAACCCTACACAAAGGTTCGCAAAGGCCCATCTTCAAGAACATCGGCCCCCTCGGTATTCCCATGGTGGAAGCGACCCTCGTCGAATTGGTCGCTGAGGTGCTCTGCGGGGTCTCGGCGGTGCTGTTCACCTTTATCGCCACGTTCTCCCGCTCGCCAAAGGCTGAAGCGATGGTTCAGAACATCATTTTCGTGACGTTGCTCTTGGCCGCAGGGGTGTTGTGGTTATTGCCTTCGGTCGATGGTGAACTTTGGGGTTCATCCTACCTCCCCCGTCCTCTTGCACTGTTCTGTGTCATTCTCGCCCTCTCTGCAAGAATGAACATCAAAGGGGAGAATGTTTCGTTCGGTGCCAATCCTCACAGCATCGGTCGGATGAATGAGGAAGAGTGATCAGACGATTTCCCCTTGAGGTTCTTCGTCATCCGAAGTCGAATGTTCATCGGGAGCAGCAGCGCCTTCTTCTGCTTCCTTGGCCATTTTCTGGTCGATGAAGGTCCGCATGTATTCGGGAAGCTCTCCGTTGACGAAGATGACATCGTTGACCTGATCGAGTTTTTTCAGCGAGTAGTAAATCTGCATCGCCGTCATGGGAGTGCTGGAGCATCCCGTACAGCCGCCATCAAGCGAGAGCATGATGTTTCCATCCGACGTGTCAAGGACGGTCACCACGCCGTCGTGTTCATCGAGAATCGCCTGAACGGGTCCAATTTCAGCGAGGATTTCCTCAGCCGAGATGCCCATGGCCAAACCCAGCGGTTCCCCCTCTTTGAACGATTGCCTGTTTGACTCCCGTTGGCGGGCGGTGCCATCTCCATGCTCAAAAAACCGCTCCTGTGCGTCTTTTCAAGGGGGAACGGCTTATGAAGGGTTCTCAAGTGGGCGGGCCAACAGGTGTTTATTGATGATGGGAAACATTGCCTTGATTTCAGCAGGCGCAGCAGCCATTGGTTTGGTCGTTGCGTTCATGCTCTACCAACAAGTGAACAAAGTGAAGATTGACAACGAAACGGTTGCCGACATCACGGACGAAATTCAGAAGGGCGCGATGGCGTTCCTCTTTGCCGAGTACAAGGTGCTCGGTATCTTCTGTGTTGTCGTTGGCGCTGTGTTGGCCGTCATCAACGACACCAACACGGCCATCGCCTTCTTTGCGGGTGCCGTTGCCTCGGTCTTGGCCGGTTTCTCGGGTATGCGAGCGGCAACCTCAGCCAACGGTCGAACCGCTATGGCTGCCAAGTCCGAAGGCCGAGCCGGTGCTTTGGCCGTTTCCTACAACGGCGGCGCCGTCATGGGTCTTTCCGTGGGCGGTTTGGGACTTCTCGGTATTTCCCTCGTCGCTCTTTGGCTCGGTGCTGACGGAACCAGCCCTGACCTCTCCGCCGCAGCAGGGTTCGGTATGGGTGCTTCATCCATCGCTCTTTTCGCTCGTGTCGGTGGTGGTATTTACACCAAGGCCGCTGACGTCGGTGCTGACCTCGTCGGTAAAGTTGAGGCCGGTATTCCAGAAGACGACCCACGCAACCCCGGTGTTATCGCCGACAACGTCGGTGACAACGTCGGAGACGTGGCCGGTATGGGTGCTGACATCTTCGAATCCTTTGTCGGCTCCATCATCGCCGCCATGATCATCGCCAGTTCGGATGGCTTCACCACGGATTACATCATGATGCCCATTCTTTTGGGCTTCATCGGTTACATCGCCTCCATCATCGGTGTCTTCTCCATGGCCTTCCTCAAGAACGGCAAGGACCCCGCTGTTGCCCTGCGCAACACGACCTTCATCGGTGCTGGACTGTTCTGGCTCGGTGGCTATGCTGCCATCAACCAGGGCCTCATCGATGTGAAAATGGGCATCATGCACTCCGTGGTGCTGGGAAGCATCGTCGGCATCGCCATCGGTCTCGTGACCGAGTACTACACCGGTATCGAGCCCGTGATGGGTGTCAAGACCAAGGCCATTCCACACATCGGTGAAATGTCCAAGACGGGACCTGCCACCAACGCCATTGCGGGCCTCTCGGTCGGCATGATGTCCACTTTCATTCCCGTTGTCCTCATCGCTCTCGGCATCCTCGGCGCCAATCAGTTGGGTGGGAGCACCTACGGCCTCTACTGCATCGCCATGGCCGCCATGGGTATGCTTGCAACGGTCGGTGTGACGATGACCGTTGATGCGTACGGTCCTGTCGCCGACAACGCCGGTGGTATCGCTGAAATGAGTGGTTTGGGCGAAGATGTCCGTGCCATTACCGACGAACTCGACTCCATCGGCAACACCACGGCCGCTGTTGGCAAAGGGTTCGCCATCGGTTCAGCCGCACTGACCGCTCTTGCGCTCTTTGCAGCCTACACCTCGGCCATCGAGGCCAACGGTGGTGTTCTTGACCTCGGCTTGACCAACCCAATGGTTGTGATCGGCTTGCTCATCGGCGGCGGTTTGCCCTTTGTGGTCGCTGCCATGACCATGACCTCAGTCGGCAAGGCTGCCGGTGACATGGTGGTTGAGATTCGCCGACAATTCAAGGAAATCCCAGGCCTTCTCGATGGCGAGCCCGGCGTGAAGCCCGATTCCCAGACCTGTGTTGACATTTCCACCAAAGCCGCTCTGCGTGAGATGGTCGGGCCCGGTGTTGTCGCTGTGGTCGCTCCGGTTCTCGTTGGATACGTCCTTGGATTCGATGCCTTGGGTGGCCTGCTTGCAGGTTCCCTCGTGACCGGCGTCCTCATGGCCCTCTTCATGGCGAACGCCGGTGGTGCTTGGGACAACGCCAAGAAAGCCATTGAGCAAGACCACATTCCCGGTGCAAAGAAGGGTGACGAGGCGCACGACGCTGCCGTCATTGGTGACACCATTGGTGACCCGTTCAAGGACACCTCCGGTCCATCGCTCAACATTCTCATCAAGTTGATGTCCATCGTGGCGGTTGTGCTTGCTGGTGCAGACGTTCTTGGAAAGACCGGACTTCTCTGAGCACCTACGCCACGTTCCTTGGAAGCGTTAGGCTTTCAAGCAAGGCTTGAGACCGTTGACCATGCGAAGCGTGTGGTTCATGACCGTCCTGATGCTTTCGCTCGGCCTTGCTGGTTGTCTTGACGGCCCAACCGTTTCCACCTCCGGTCAAGGCGACACGAGGGCAGAGGAGTTGGTCCTCCCAACATGGGAGGTTGGTGACCAGTGGCTCTACACCTTCACGACGCCTCAGTTCGGGGAAGACAGTGCCCGTTTGGTCGTTGCCGAGGTTGACGATGAGAACGGTTTGTACCGACTGGGCATCTCCAACGAACGAGAGGCACAACGCCACGCCGTGATCAATCACAACCCCTTCCTTGGTCGCATCACCATGGACGGCCTTTCCGTCTATGAGCAAGGAGAGGCGCAACCCGTGTTCAATTTCCCTTGGGAGAAGGGACAGACATGGTCCTTCACGCTGTTCGGACAAGCATGGACGGCGAGCACGGTGTCCATCTACAACGGCGTGGTTGATGTCCTTGCTGATTCGGAGGACGGTCACCGCCTCATGTACGCTTTCAGCGGCCGCGAGGCTTTCCTTGATTCGCTTGTTTGGACCGATGATGACAACACCGAACAACTGCGAATGTCCCTCACCCAGTCACGAACCGGCTACGAAGGCGATGTCTACTTCTACCAAGCACGTGATTTGCTGGACAGCACCTACGAGCAAAACGACAACGACATCTACGATTCTTTCCTTGACAGCGGTCACCCTGACGGCGATGATTGGGATGTGCTCGTCTGGTATCTGGACGTTGACATTGCAGGAGGCGGCTCGGGGACATTGACGATGAAAGACCACCAGGGTGCCTCCCCGCTCACGCGAGCCTGGGGCTCTGGTGCCACTGAAAAGGGCGCCATTGGGACCATTCCGTCGCTTTCGGGAGACTATTCTCTGACCATTACCCTGCGAGGGCAATCTTCCACCCTCCACCTCAAAGTGGCCGGTGCCATCTCGACCCAGTGGACCTTGTGAGGGACGCCCATGCCGACGCTCATCATGATGCACGGCATGACGGGCGATGCCTCCATGATGCGTCCTTTTGCAGAGAAAATCCTGCCTGATGGCTGGACCTTGTTGGTTCCTGAAGCCCGCTTTCCCCATCCTCAGCGGGGGTTGACCTGGTGGCGATACGAAGATTTTGATGCCGACGTTACCCGAAGAATGCACCTCTCACGGCGTGAGTTGATGGACGTTGACGCCAGTCTTTCACAGTTGGAGCAACTGATTGCCGAACATGCCCCGATGGGCCCCCTCGTCGTGGGCGGCTTCTCTCAAGGCGGTGCCATGGCACAGGAATTGCTCCAGTTGCCCATCGCCGACCGAATCGAGGGCGTGATTTGCATGGGGACGCGTTTGGTCCGTCCCATGGAGTTGCGATTGCGTCTGGAGGAGTTGGGGCCTAAGCGGTTGTTTTGGATGCACGGTGAGAAAGATGTTCGGGTGCCGATTGAGGACGGTTGGGCCATCGCTCATCTTTTTGAAACGGCAGGCTGGGCCGTAGAATTGGTTGAGCACCACAAGGGCCACATGATTCCCATTGAGCACCATGACGC
>JAYPIL010000016.1:31350-33044 GCA_038127845.1 Candidatus Poseidonia sp. | reverse complement strand
AAGGACGTCACCATCGAAGTCCAAAACATGGTCGCCACCTACGCCCTTCACTACCCCGAGGATTACGACGGTGTGGACAAGTTCACCGGCGAGCCCCAAGCAGGCGTTCCACGCAAGCTCAACCTCAATCACCTCACCTTCCACCTGCCCTTTGACAAGGTGGAATATGAGCCAGAGCAATTCCCCGGCCTCATCTACCGTCTTGACGACCCCAAGGTCGTCTGCCTCATCTTCGGGTCCGGTAAGATGGTCATCACCGGCGCCCGCCACAAAGACGAGATTCTCGAAGCCGTTGAAATCATCAAGGACGAACTGGCTGACCTGCTCTAAGCCTGTCCATCTCCTCAACTCCGAGGAGAAGTCTTGATGGCCTCCATGAAGCCTGCTCATTCCATGGGCGAAAGCACCGTTCACCGAGTTGTCCCCGTGGCGCTGGTGCTCGTGCTGCTCATGTCGCTGGTTCCACTGGAACCTCCTGCCCTCAAACAGGACAACGTCGTCTATGCCGGTCAAGGGTTTGACCCGGGCGTTTCGGATGTGCCCACGTGGCGCATAGGGGACCGTTGGATTTACTCAGGGACATTTGATCCCACCATCTTGGTCACCGACACCGGTGTCGACGCAACGGTGGGCGAAATCCAAGGCGATACCACCACCGAAGTCACGGGCATCACCACGCAGACCGTTGACAACATGTCCGTTCTGGCCTACACCCTCCGATCCTCGGCGAACTTCGACAAATCCGGCGTGTCGCTGGAAGGGTACACCGGAAACGTCTACATTCAGTACACGCAAACCGAATACCTTCGGGTCAGTGACTTGAGCGCCATTCGCAGCGAACTTGACATGTACATTCGGTTCGTTCCGAGCGGCATTTCCTTCCTCGAACAAATCCTCGGCGACATCACCATCACCACGACCTACTCCCCCGTGAACGAAAATTACGATTTCCCGCTGAGAGCCGACGAACGATGGACCACCACCACCACCTCGTATGTTCAGTGGTCGGGACAAAGCGATTACATCACACCCTTCCCGCCACCAAAAACCGACACCAACTCCACCACCTGGGTGGTCACAAATGTCGGCAAACCCACCAATTCACTCGGGCAAACAACCGATTACGGTGGCTGCAACGGCTCCTACGAGATGACGTCGTACAACCGAGATGGTGTCTCAGAAGGGTACAGGTGGTATTGTCCTGAGGTGCGGAATTACGCGTGGCTCCACACCGACGACGACATTGGACTGACCATTGATTTCCGACTTAAGCGATACGACCCTGTCGGTGCGACGGGCGTGGCGCCTTACAGCGACCCAGGCACCCGCTCGGATTGCCTTGACGTGACCCCCGAGCGTACAGTGACCGCCCTGAACACGGCCATGGGTGTTTGGGTAAACGCCTCATCTTCCTGCTTCTCCAACCCAGCGGGCGTATCGTTGGAACTTCATCACGAAAACGAAGGCATCGTCAAATCACTCACAACGGCTGCCAACGGAAGCGCTTGGGCCAGCGTGGACATCGGGGATGCATTGGATTCGTCGGCCACTCAACTCGACTACGCCAGTCATGGATTGGTGGCCAAGGCTGGCAATTCTGTTGGGGCCGCCACCGTGACGCTCGACCAGTACCTCGTGGGATTGGATATCTTTGCCGATGAAGAAGCGGCCGTCATTCTTCGGAATCGTAGCGG
>JAYPIL010000016.1:0-31250 GCA_038127845.1 Candidatus Poseidonia sp. | reverse complement strand
GATACCAACGGCCTCAACACCGCCGATGCCAATCCCTCCAACAACCTCGCCATCATCGACCTGTTCGTAGGACGGGTTCCCACTCCACAAGCGGAAAACGCCACGGGATTGACCAACGAAGTGATTCTGATGGATGCCTCATCAAGTTTTGATGAAGACGGGGGAGAGGTGGAATGCGAGTTTTGGATACCGTATGACGATGGAACCAGGTCGTGGTCATGGGAGCGAATCCTCGCCCCTTCCTGCATGCTGAATTATTCGTGGATCGACGACGGCATCTACCCCGTCGTCATCACCGTTGAGGACGAAGAACGGGACACGACCAACATGACCCTGGAGGTCGTGGTTGAGAACCGAGCCCCACAAATCGAAATCCGCAGTCCACGTACCGAAGCCAAGGTCGAATACCCTATCACGCTGTACGCATATGCTAACGATTCCGATTCCGAAAAGGTGTGGCCGGGCGTGGTTGACATCCACTGGCCGGGAGCAAACTGCAAGGAAGGATACTACACCAAGGTGTGCACGACAACCGCCAACACCGAGGGTTGGAAGACCTTCACCGCTGTGGGAACCGACGACGATAACAGCGTGTCCACCGCCACGTTCGATGTCCGATTCACCAACATCCGTCCCCACAGCATCAACATACAGATGGTGGATGAAAACGGCCCCATTCTCATGGATGCACAAAACACGTGGCATGTGAACGAGGACCAGTACGTCACGGTACGTGGTCAGGCACAAGACTCCATCGATGATATCGAATCGCTGACGCACACCTGGTGGCCTGACGATGCGCAACCTTCCTTGATGCGTGTGTTTGACGGACGAACGTCCGAATACGAGATGGTATGGGAAGAGGCGGGCTTGCACAAGATGCGATTGGAAGTTTCTGACTCGGAAGGCGCCTCAAGTGGGGTAGAAGAGCGATGGGTGACGGTCAACAACGTTCCCCCTGTCATCGAACCCTTGGACTCGGTTCTTCCCGTGGCCGAAGGTCAGTCCATCACCGTCTCGGGTTCATCCACAGACACACCCTCAGACATCGATACGCTGGTGAAATGTTGGGACATCGACCCGAGCATGGATTCGGATGATTTCGGGAGCGCAGACAATGACTGCGATGTTGCCGGTGACAACTTGACCATTTCGTGGAACCGAAGCGGTACGCACAAACTCGTCTACCACGTGACTGACAACGATGGAGCCGTCGTCAGTGAAGTCCTCGAAGTCATGGTGTTGAACACCCCTCCCATCGTTCGAACCACCGCGTTCTCTTGCACGGCCTACCAGGCCTGCATACTCGATGCGAGTCTTACCCTTGACGCACTCAACGATGTGGACGATTTAACCGTCGTATGGGACCTTGACATTTACGATGACAGCAACGAGGATGGCATTCTTGACAACGATGCGGACCTGATTGGCAAGACCGTGGAACACGTGTTCCGCACCGATGGCGTCCATGCTGTCAAGGTCATTGCGTGGGACGAAGACCCCGAACGGCCCGGGACAAAAATCGTCTCGTTCACCGTAGCACCGGCCGACCGAACAGCCTTCGAAAATCTTGGCGCCACCCTCATCGGCGAAGAAGCCAATCCGCTCGCACAACTTGGCCTTCTTGCGGGGCTTTTGCTTCTCCTGCTGTTGATTTCACGCAGAAGAACAAGATCCGAGGAACGAGAACTGTGGGACGAAGTCACCGGCGCCATGGCTGGTGATGCCTTGGAGGAACGTGAGGCAACCATTGCCCGACGCCGGCCTGAAGGACCCCCTCCCGATTATCTCTTTGAGCAATCTCTGCAACAAGCCCCCTCTGCACCGGCCCAAGGCCCACCCCTTCCACCGGGCGGTCTGCCTGAAGGTTGGACCATGGAACAGTGGGTTCATTATGGCCAGCAGTGGTTGGACAGCCAATCGTGACAGGAATAGACATTCTCTTTTGTAGAAGAACACACAGGCGCCCACATGGACCGAAGCGCTGTGCGAGCTGTTTTGCTCGTCGCTGTGTTTGCGCTCTCGTCAGCGGTTCCGCTGATGGAAGCCCCGCCCTCCTTAGCGGAAAGCGAGACGACCATGTTCACTCAGCAGGGAGCCATCGGGTTGGTCGACGTCCCAACCTATCGGATCGGGGACAAGTGGGTCTATGAGACAAAATTTGACGTGGCGCAGTTGCTGGCTCAAGCCAACGTTTCTGCCTCGCTCAACACCCTCACCGGTGACACCGTGAACGAAGTCACCGACATCTTCTACGAAACGGATACCAACGGTGACACCATCCTCGCCTATGAAATCGAAATCGCCGGGAGTTTCACTTCCGGCAACAACGGTGCGACCCTGGAGGGCATCTCCGGGCGCCTCAACATCGATTACGAAGGAATCGATATCCTCCGAGCGAGGGACCTCGCCACCGTTACCAGCGACTTCACATTGGACGTCAAGTTCCGCCCCTTCAATCTCGGCATCCTTGAACAAACGCTCGGTATCGTCACCTTCGAGAACACCTACACGCCTGCCAAAGAGCGTCATGACTTCCCCATGCGAAACGGCGACCAGTGGTGGATGGAATTTGAAGCCGAAACGGCGGTCAGCGGCACCTCGGATTACTTTGACCCGAGCGAGTTTGATTCGCTGGAAGACGAGAACAACTCTTGGCAGGTCATCAAAAACGGAGCACCCACAGAGGACGGGGCATCGCCGCAATACACCGGATGCGATGACGCCTACAAAATCGCAGAGTGGAATGCCACCGGCGTGAATCTTGGCTTTGACTGGTACTGCCCCGCCGTGCGGGGGAGTGTATGGAACCGCATCGTCAACCCTGCAGGATTCACCATCGACTGGATTTTGAAAACCTACAACCCTGCGGATTCGAACAGCGTGGTCGCAGGCTCTTCACCGGGTGGACGAAATTCACAAATTGAAGTGTACACGGCGTATTCGGCCACGCTGCCAGATTCAATGGAACAAATCAGTATCTCCTATGCCGTGGCAGGCTCGCCCTCCATCCCGGTGAAGAACACCAACCTGCAGTTGAGGTATGAAATCGCCAACACCATCCACAACCCAACCACCGACAACAACGGCATGGCACAGGTGGCGCTCAACGTCTCTTCTGAAGTCGATGACACCCCAAGCAGCGACGACCACACCAGCAACGGTGTCGTCGTCTACGACCCGTTGAACAAAATCGTCGGCGCAACCACGGTGGTGCAAGACCTCAGCGTGGTTGGCATCGACCTCGTCGCCCAAGCCAACTCCGTGATCGTGGAGCGCACTCGCTCTGGGGTGACCACCACCCTGAGCGCCTCCATCGGCTACAACGCCCTACCGGGCGACACCCTCAGTTTCTCATTGCCCGCCCAAAACCGTGGCGTGCTCACCGCCCCTGCCACCACGATGGAAGTCTCCACCCCCGACGGCACCCAAACGAGGACGGCCATCCCCCCAATCCAGCCCTATGCTGAAAACAGGGTGCTTGTTGATTGGACCGTTCCCAACAACGCCACCATTGGAACCGCTAACATGACCTTCACGGTGGACCCGGATGAAAACGTCACGGCCGATGCCAACCGAAGCAACAACCAAGCTTCGCTGTCCGTTTTCATTGGGCGAGCACCCACCGCCTCACTCGTTGTCGATGAAGGAAAATACACCTTCGAAAACATCACGCTGAACGCCTCGGCAAGTTTTGACACGGATGGCGGTGATGTGGATTGTGAATTCCAGATACAAGACCGAGCTGGTGACGCCTACGAACGCATTGAAGCCCCTGATTGCTGGACCCAATGGAACTGGTCAAACAGTGGCTCTTGGAACGTCAAAGTACTCGTTGTCGATGAGGAATTGGACACCGACGAACTGATTGTTCAGGTGGTCGTTTTGAACCGAGCGCCAACGTTCAACCTTCGCCATGACGAATCCGTGTTCGTCGAACAACCCATCACCATCGAAGCCGTCGACATCGTTGACATCGACACCTCGTCTCCTTCTGGACAGCAGGTGTCCATCTCCTGGCCGGGGCTCACGTGTGCTGAAGGCCTGACACAGCCAACCTGCACGTTTACCCCGACCGATGAAGGTGTGGTGCCCATCACGGCCGTGGCAACCGACGACGACGGAGACACGACCACCTTGCTCAGCTCAATCGATGTGCTCAATGTTGCCCCGACACTGTCTCCACCTCAGCTTTGGAAGGGCGGTGAGCAAATCTTCCCCGATGAAAACGGGACGTGGCACATGAACGAAGACGAAGTTGCCAATATCCGAGTGACGGCGACTGATTCGGACAACGACAAGGGAACGGTTCTCATCGAGTGGCATCCCTCGGTTGAGAACACCAATTGGACCATCACCAGCACCGGCGTCTCCTCTTCTGAACAAGTAGCATGGACCACATCCGGCCCCCACACGCTCCAAGTGAGAGCCATGGATGATGACGGTGCATCCTCAGACACCCTCGAAGGATACGTCATGGTCCACAACGTCGCACCCTCCATCGCTTGGACGGGCCTGTTGCTCACCGAACCCGTCATCAGTGTCTCCGAAGACGATACCCTGCTCAACCTCACCGTGGCCGTCGAAGACACTGCATCCGACCGCGAAACGTTGGCGGTGTGCTGGGACTTTGACGCCACCACGGATTTGGACCGCGACGGTCAAAGCGACAACGATTGCGAAGCGACGGGTACGAGCACACAACCAACATGGAACACACCCGGCATCCGAATGGTCACCGTCACCGTCACGGATGACGACGGCGCTACGGCGGTTGAAACCAAGAACATCTCCGTGAAAAACGTCCCACCGTTTGCCGTGATTTCCGAACTCACTGCGCTTGACAACCTGATCGAAGGTGACAACCTTACGCTGAGCGGCGTCAATTCTATCGAAACTGAAGGGGATTTGCAAACGCTCGTCTACGCTTGGGACAGTTCACACCTCGACGGCGACCTTGACGGAAACAAGGAAGGCGACGTGGATTTCAACGGTCCGACATGGACCGTTGAGAATCTTCCCGCAGGCACCTGGAAATTCACGTTGACCGTGACGGACGACAACGGTGAATTCCACCAATCCGATATCACCGTGGTCGTCGCTCCTGCTCCGGTTGAAGGCATCGTTGAGAGCATCAGCCAAGCCATTGGTGGACCGATGACGGCCATCATCGCCCTGCTTGCCATCGTGATCGTTGGTTTGGTGGCTTTCCTTCTGTTTACCCGACAGGGTACGCAGGCCAACGTCGACCTTGGCATGTTTGAACAATCTTCCTTTGCCGCACCACCGTCCTCTGCTCCAGCCGCAACAACAAGCCTGAGCGAGCCCATCCCTGCGGCATCCAGCGCTTCTGTGGTTGAGATGCCACCCATGGATGCCCAACCGCCCAACACGGGTCCGCCGATTCCGGCCACCGGACTTCCACAAGGGTGGACAATGGAGCAGTGGAATTACTACGGCGAACAATGGCTGGCAGCGAATCAGCCTGCTCCACCCCCAACTCAACCCATAGTTTCACAAACTCCTCCAACCCCTGCATCCTCGGAGTTGCAATCGTTGCTCGACGATTTGGACTTTTGAGGGAACGCAGATGGGAAATTTGTGGCAATTTTTTGGACTCCCCGACCCGGAGGGAAACTCGGCACCAAACCGTCGAACGGCTCCAAAACCAGCAGAGCAACAGACTCCCGTGACCCTCGAACAACAGCCTCCTGCCGAAACGGCACCCGAAGAAACACCGTTGGAACCTGCACCCGTGTTGGCCACGGCATCCACAGAATTTCGCACGCCGCCTCTTGGATGGACCGGCCCGTTAACCCCTGACGGGGAGCCTTTTCACGACATGGGGCTTGTTCCATCCCGTCCCGTGCCGCCCCCTAACAAGGCCCTTCGCTACATCGCCCCTGATGAGATGAAACGAATTCCAACCAATGCACTCTTGACTCGGGTCCTTCAGGGGGATACCGCCATCGTTGACCTGCGCCCACTCGTTCACATGGAGAGCCATCAAATGGCCTGCCGAAGAGAGCTCAAGCACAAGGCTGACGATGCGCGTGTGAGCGTGTTCGCCCTCGATGCCGAAGACAAATTGTTGATGGTACCCGGTCTTAAGGTGGTTGTTGACATGCAAAAGCATGAGCTCGGCTTGCGGGCTTTGATCTGATTCATTGAACACTGGCAAGGGTTTCGAGGAACGTCATCGCTTCGCCGGCGATCCCGAGCACCGTGGCTTCGTGACCCTCCACCAGATGCGCATGCTCTCCCATCGGTCCCGCCAAGTCGTACCCACCGGCCTTACCTTCCCAAGAGCGTGAGGAAAGAAGCGCCGTCAACGCCTCATCGGTCAACTCGGTGATTGAAACGACAGCGGATTCACACCAATAATGCCAGGCGCCGTTGTAGTGAACGCCCGTTGCCGTCCAAACTTGGTGATAGCGACCGCTCAACCGATGAAGCATGGTCGCAGCATGGACCTCATCACGTGGTTTTCCGAGACTCAAGGAATGGTCATCGGGGTCGCTGAGCATCGTATCGCTGACCACCACCACGTCGTGTGCAATGTTGGAGATACCCGCCGCCTTCCGCTGACAGATCGTCAAGACCTGATGTTCAACAGGCCCCTTAGGTGGCGTTTCATCCACCCCGTCAACGGCTCGTTGGATAAGGGTGGAAAAAAGTGGCTCCAACATCGAGAACCGACGCGGCGAGTTGGAGGCCAACCAAACGTCCATGCAACCAGCACGAGTGAACGGGTCATGGTCGTTGCGCCCATGACGAACGAGGGTGATATTGAAGAATTGGAAGGCACACCGAGAAACGAGTGAGCCGCATGTCGGAGATGGAACGAATCCCAACACATATCGAAGGATTGGACGAGAAAATGCAGGGCGGCATTCCACAGGGTCACATTTGCATCGTTGCAGGTGCCTCCGGAGCCATGAAATCAAGCCTGACCTTCTCGATGCTCTACAACGCTGTTCTCTACGGTGAGACAAGCGGGATTTATGTCACGCTTGAACAAGGGAAGGACTCGCTTCGCTCACATATGGCCAACATGGGCATGAACGTTGACGACCCGAGGGTGCGAAACCGAATCGCCATCATCGATCTCGCTGACCTTCGTGTTCAACTCGATGAGCAAGGCATGAGCAACCGCGTGGACTGGATGGGCCAGCTCATCAAGCAACTGACTTCCTATCGCCAATCGATTGGGTTTGAGTTGTTGGTCTTTGACTCGCTCGGCGCGTTCTTCACGTTGACCAAAATGGAAAATCCTCGAGATGAAATCTTCCGTCTCTTTGAGGCCGTGCGGCGACTTGAATTGACCTCTTTCTTCATTTGCGAGATGACGGGGGATGACCACAAGCAATTTGGAGAATATGGCGTTGAGGATTATCTCTCAGACGGTGTGGTTCACCTCGTCATGGAGCGCCACGGCGACGACGTCACCCGAAAAGTGGGCATCGTCAAAATGCGCCACACCAACCACATTCTCGGCTACAAGCCGTTTAACTGGAAGGAAAACGAGCAGCGGTTCACCATTCTGTGAAGGTCACTCAACCGTAACCGACTTGGCCAAGTTACGAGGTCGGTCGACATCCCTCCCCAAGCGCACAGCGGTTTCATAGGCCAGTAGCTGCAGAGGTACAACCGTCATGAGAGGAGATAACCACGGATGAATCGCAGGCACAGCGATGCAAACATCGCCTTCTGAAGCGATGGAATCGCCCTTTTCGTGAATGAGGATAATCTTCGCTCCACGCGCCTTGCACTCATGGAGTGCAGAAAGCGTCTTTTCTTTCAGATGGTCGTTGGGCGCCACCACCACGACCGGGCTGCCTTCTTCCAAGAGGGCGATGGGACCGTGCTTCATTTCTCCAGCGGGATAAGCCAAGCATGGAATGTAGGCGAGTTCCATGAGTTTGAGCGCCCCCTCCTTGGCCACCGGAGCGGAAAGCCCTCGACCGAGGAAGAGCACCGAACTGGCTTCTGCCACCAAATCCACGGCCTCTTGTATCGGGCCCACGTCCTCAAAGTAGGTCTCCATGAGATGGGGTGCTTGGAGCAAATGCTCGATCACCTCTCTTCCTTGTTCCTTCGAGAGGTGGCGAGTGCGTCCCAGTTGGGTGGCAAAAATCGCCAAGGCAGCCACCATGTTGGTGAACGCCTTGCTCGAGGCCACCGACTGCTCTGGTCCAGAGTGGATGTAGACGCCCTGTCCGCACAACCGTGCAATCGTGGACCCAACGACGTTGACCACACCGAAAATTTGGCCCCCCTTCAGTTTGATTTCCTTCACGGCGGAAATGGTGTCGGCGGTTTCACCGGATTGCGAAACGGCGAGGTAGAGGGCCTTCGGATTGATGACCGGGTCGTTGTTTCGAAATTCGCTTGAGATGTGGGTCACCGCCGGAATACGGGCCATTTTCTCAATCAGCATTTGACCGATTTCTGCAGCATAGTGTGCCGTCCCGCATCCAAGCAACCTGACGTGCGGAACCTGAACCAGCGTTTCATGGCCCAGGCGCATTCCACCGAGGCGGCCGCTCCCCATCTCACGGTCAACCCGCCCTGCAATGCACTGACGCAAGGCGTCGGGTTGCTCGTAGATTTCCTTGTACATGTAGTGAGGAGCATCACCAAGTTCCGCCTCGCCCCATGAATCTTCAACGACCGTGACGTTCGGCTCGATGACCGCTCCTTTGGTCGACCTCATCGTGAGCGCTGAGCGGGTGACGACGGCGACATCACCGTCCTCCAAGTAGACGACACGCTGGGTATGCGATGTCAATGGATGCGGGTCGCTTGAAACAAACATCTCACCATCGCCTTGACCGATGATAAGAGGGGAGCCGTTTCGAGCGCAAATCAACATCTCCTCGTCCTCAAACATGATGCACAATCCCCATGTTCCCCGGACCCGTTTGAGCGTCCGCTGGACCGCATCGAGAGGGCTGGCCCCTGAGGATCGTTCAAGTGCAATCATCTGAACGAGCACTTCGGAATCGGTCTCGCTCAGGCAATCTATGCCTCTGCTCGAAAGATGCTGACGAAGTGAGCGGAAATTCTCAATGATCCCGTTGTGGACCAAATGGACGCGTCCGTCTTGGGATTGGTGTGGATGCGTGTTGACTTGAGTGACACCCCCATGCGTAGCCCATCGGGTGTGTGCAATACCCATTGAGCCCGAAACGGTATTGGGCAGGACGGCTTGAAGATCGGCAACCTTCCCCACCGTTTTGTGCGTGTGAACGACTTCACCGTCGTGAACAGCCACCCCTGTTGAATCGTAACCACGGTACTCAAGTCGGCGCAATCCTTCGACCAAAATTGGAAGGGCCTGTTTTGGACCTATGTAACCAAAGATGCCGCACACTGTAGCACCTCACAGGTCAAATTTCGTTTGACAGACAGGACACGTCACGCGTTTGAGCATGAGGTCTTTGATGGCGAAGGAGGCTTGACAAGACGGGCATTGTGCCTCACGCTTCAAGTCGGGAAGCGGCAGAGGAGCAGGAGCAGGTGTTGAAAGGTCAAGGACGGGGAGTGGAAGCGGTATCGGGGGCAATCCTTGTTGAAGGGACGCAGCCATTTCTTGCATTTCTCGCTGTTGCTTTCGCTTCATGCGCCGCTCCAAACGAGCGTTCCCCTCACCTTCCTCAAGTTTCTTTTCAAGTTCGGTTACGAGCGACGCTTCCTCGACGACCACCAGCCCGGTTTCACTCACGGTCATCACCTCTTCATCCTCCTCCTCAATGGACAAGAGAGGGCCTTGATCTTCTTCGGGCGTGATCATCAGTTCGACTGCGTCTTGTTCGTGTTCCATTTGAGCCTCGAGTTCCTCAAGTTCGGTATGCGAACGGCGAACCATCACCACCACGATGCCAAGGAAGACAACAAGGAGCAACACACTCAGACCTAAAATTCGTAATTTCACTTCGTCTGAACCGCCTGGAAGATATTCGAAGAGCGTGTCAAGGAAGTCCGGTGAATCGACGGTGCTGCCGGATCCGTCGAGCGATACCACTTTGCTGAAACTGTATGAACCGCTGGGCGTGACGGTGCACACGATGGTATCGCCTTCCATTTGACCAACACCAAACGTGTACCCCTCAAAGAGCATGTTGGACAAACCCGCAACGGAGATGCCGTCGATGCTGGCGATCAAGCCCATTCGAGAGACAGGGCCGTAGACGTTGATCTCATCGTGATAGAGGAAGATGCCTTCGTCGCGAGTGACAAAGGACAGATGGCTCACGCCGGGCGCATTGGAGCGCAGAACGACCTCATCGGACCAGACGGCATTGGATGTGGCCGTGACGATGTCCGCCACCTTGCCTTGTCCTTCAATCCAGGCCATCACAAGACGGTCTTCGTCCTTCTCAACAAGGACTTCGAGTTGAGGATGTTTGGCATCGTCACCGATGGAATATTGGAAATCCCATGACGGAACGGTCAATGGACCGTGCGTGTACATCAACCCCACCCGTTCAATGCCGGTCACATCGTCTCGATATTCCTGATAAACAACGTGAAGATACTCTTCTCCGAGCCCAACACCAACGGATTGCGCGTCCCCGGGACGGATGTCAATGTCTGAAAGCACGGTGATGGGATTGGCCCACGAATTCCCTTTGTCCGGGGTTGGGGATGAGATCACAAACAGTGACGTGATGTCAAGCCAAGAACCGCTGGTGGAGAGATCGCGGTGGTAGCCTGCGAGTACCATGGTGCCGTCATGCTGGTCAAAGGAGAAACCGTAATACGAACCCTCCGAGAGTTTCAACGGCTGCATGTGGTAGTGCTTCGGCGTGGTTTTCCCAGCAGCTGAAATGGAGGTCATCGCGATGTCGGTGAGGTAATACCCCTCTGCGCTCAACGAACGCCGAGTCCAAGCGACCTGCACCAATCCATCGTCTCGCTGATAGGCGGTCATCTCGCCCCCCCAACCTTCCTCGAGCACCACACCACCCGGCATGGAGAGGGTTGACGTCACGGTTCGTACATGCAGTTCCCCATCCTTTGTGGTGAACAGCAACCCGCCATCATCAAGACCGACAAAGTCCACCGGCGTTTCGCCTGTTGACAACGACACACCCACCTTGGAGCCGATGTAGAGGTCTCCTACGGTCACGTTAAACCTCAACTCACTGTGGTCCAGTTCTACACCAGAGCCGCTGAGGACGGCACGATAAGACACCGTCCCCTCCTCGTTCACGACATCGGCAAAGCGAGCGAAGGAGTATCCTGAGGTGGTGGTGGAGCCTGGAACAAGGTTGAGGCCTTGTTCATCCAAACGTTCCCAACCGATGCCCTCCATCCAACGTTCCAAACCAAGGTTGAGGCTGGTGGCATCGCCTTGCCCGAGGTTGTCCACGCGAATTTGGATGTCAAACGGCGTGGCAGGCGTTGGAATTTCGGGTTGGGTTCTCGCAGATCCTGCGAGGAACCGGAGCATGGGTTGGAGTGGACGTTCATCGATTTGGAACGAGAACGTGTAGACGTTGTTGCTGCGGTCGGGATCCTCGTATTGCTGGGTTGGGTCGAGCGAAAGGGTCACGTCGTGCGTACCCGCCTCTGTGGCCCACCAGTACAGCGTAACTTGCACACTTTCCCCTTCTTCAAGCGAGGTGATTTTCCCCTCGGATGGATAGGTGGACGAGGCGCTCCCCTCGCCTTCGAGGGTGATGTACACCTCGTTCGCATCCAAATCTCCGATGTTACGTAAGCCAAATCGCACCTCGAGAACGGTGCCTGCAACCGCAGAATTCACCGGCAAGCCGCCTTCGTACACGCCCACCGTACCTGAAAAGGCAAAGTCGGGTGCTGCCGGGAGGTTGTCGACCTGATAGGTGCGCTTCAGGACATCGCTGGCAACGTCGCTGGCATTGACCATACGAACGCTGATGCGGTGCGAGCCATCACCCACCTCGGTCGAATCCCACCGGAACGACCAGTCTTGCGTTCCCTCTTCTTGGAACGTCAGTGTATCGCCAACCACCCAATCTCCGTTGTTAATTTTGTATTCAATGCGGTCGTGTTCGGTCCCTTCGGCCGTCCCCGAGAAATCCACAAACCCAACCAGAGCGGTACCGAGTGCGGGTTCACTGATGGAGACAGCCATCCTTGCAAAGCGTACAATACGAAGGTCAACCATTGAGGCCTCACCGTTTTCGGTGAGCGCTCGGGCATAGACGAGGGTGTAGGACTCGTCGGGGTCCACCCAATCGTCGTCCACGGTCATGTCCAGGTACCAATCTTCAACGGTCCCATCCGCACCAAGCCAGTTGGTCAATTCGGTGCTCTCACCATCTTCGTAAAATTGCTCAAATTTGACCTGAACCTCAATGTAATTTTCTTCGCTCACGTCGGTTGTACCTTCGACAGAAAGGGTGTTTCCGGACAGGTGGAGCGTTTGGTTTAGGGGAGAGGACATGTCCACGTCGTAACCAAGCCCGTCGTCTCCGGGCGGAGGGTCAACGATGACGCCCCCGTTGTCTTCTAGCGGCGTGCAGGCTCGGCCGAGTACCCTGTCGAGCGCGCATGATGCATCGACCAAACCGAAGCCCCACTTGTCGTTCCAACGGTCCGAGACACTCGGCTCCGATGCCGTCCCGCGGGCTTCTGATGAATTGCGGAGAATGTTTCGCACGTCTTCGGGGTCCAGCGTGTCGTCGGCCTGAAGCATCAAGGCGACCACGCCGGAGACCACCGGCGTCGCCATGCTGGTGCCGTCTTTGGAATCGTACCCGTTATCGGCCAGCGGGCGTTCAGGTTGGCCCGGGAAGGAAGGGCCGGTGGCGGCCGTCGCCGACATGATGGCGGTACCAAATGCGGTCAAGTCGGGCTTCAATTCGTCCCATTCATCCTCGTCTCCATCGTCAAGCCGTGGACCGAAATTTGAGTAGGAGGCGATGATGTCATCGGTTCGGTTAACGGAGTTCCGATCGTTGACGGACCCGATAGAAATAGCGCCATCGGCGCTGGCTGGAGAAGGCACCCGCTTGTTTCCATCGTTGCCCATGGCGACCACACACACGATGCCGGCGTCTCGAGCATCGTTGACCAAACGCGCCTCGGCACCCGAGCCGTTGTCGCCTTCGTCATCCGGGTTGAGCGGTGAACCAACCGAACCGAACGACATTGACGCTACGTCAATGCCGCGGCTTGATTCGTTGTTTCCCCAATCCGTGTCCTTGTTGTTGATCATCCATTGAATACCGTTCAGTGATGATTGTGAATTGGTTCCGCCCGCATCGGTCAAGACCTTGATGTCAACGAGGTAGGCGCCCATACCGGTCCCGGTATGGACACGTTCGGAACCTCCGGTGCCCAGTGCCGTGGCTGCAACGTGCGTGCCATGGCCTTGCCCGTCATCGGGGTCGACGGTTCCGTCTGGATTTGAGGCACTTGATGTGGCATCGTAACCTGCAACCCACTTCTGGTCGTTGTAGCTGGTTGCATCGCTATCGGGCTCGTCGTCGATGTCGTCAAAGTCGTTGAGTGCCCGGTGTTCATTGTCAACGCCCGTGTCGAGGACGGCAATCACCACACCTTCTCCTGAATATCCACGCTCATAGGCACTGGCGCTGTACACGTCGGACGGCATGGCTCTGGCTGCTTCGGAAGCCACACCGTTGAAGGGAACCATCACGTTTTGCATCTCAACGACCACCACGCCGGGAAGGTGGTAAATGTCGAGCAGGGCGCTGACGGGCACTTTGTCGACCACCACTGAGTCGATGGCGTTCATCACTTGGAACCAGGCTCCTTGCTCTTTGCCGACCCATCCGTGTTGGTGGAGGACATCGACCAATCCATCGATTTCATCGGCGTTGGGAGCCCACGCATAATCCACCACGATGGCGACGGTTTTGCGACCGTCGGGCCCGATGATGGCCGTCGGGGAAATGGAATCTTGACCGGCAAGGACCCGCTGGAGTCGGTCATCCATTCCGTTCCAGTCCAAGTCCGGCCCGTAGGAAAGCCACCACATGTCGGGCTCCTCAGAGGCACGGTCACCCCGGTCAATCATGCGTGTTGGGCGTTCACAGCGTTCGTCCCCACACATCAACGGCGGCAGGCCATCGACCAGAATCGGAGCGGTATGGGTGGGCGTTTCGGGGGCGTTGGCGTCAACAGACAGAACCGCTCCGCTCATGTCGGCGAAGAGAATCACAAGCGAGAAGAGAATCGCTCCTGCCGTGGCGGTTCGTCGTCCCTGACCCCTCATCGGCTCACCTCGCATGCTGTTGGAAGGCTTGCCCACCTTTGATTCTATCCACCAATGTATCACGCCGTCTCCTGTTTAGGCCTGCTCAATTGCACCCGGCCATTCAAAATGTTGGGTGTTCGCCGAACATTGGAGATGAGGACCCGTTCTGCGTTCAACCAAACCGAGAGGAGCCTCGCATTCCGGGCATCGGCCGGCATCGGCAAGGTGTTCCATCCAGGCCGTTCTCGTCTCGGGTTCGTCGCTGGCTTGAACCAATTTCTTCAACGGTTCACGGAGCGCTTTGGGGACATCGTGCCCACGCTGCGTCCACGGGTCTTCAATGGTGCGCAAATCGATCATCACCGCTTTCATGCGTTTCCGCTTGGCCGAATGGGCGTCAGCATGGCTCGGACCACCGTCCACCACACCCATTTCCACAGGTCCGCCTCGCGCCACCAGCGGCAGCAAGGCATAGGCGGCGATGAAGCCGCCGATGTGAGCCATGTGCGCAATGCCGCTCGAAACACCGGCGTCCATGGTGGCCAAGGCCCGCACCAGTTCAAGGCCGAAATACAACAAAGCGATGAGAACAACAGGCCATGGACGAATCAACAGGAGAGGAAACGGAATTTCATCCTTGGGCCAACCGGAGAGATAAGCGCCGAGCAGACCGAAAGCAGCGCCGGAGGCACCCAATGCCGGCCGAAAGGAATCGGCGTTAAAGGCCACCCAACCCAAAGAACCACCGAGCAGTCCGATAAGATAGACCGCAACAAAACGCCGTCTTCCAAGCCGTTGTTCAAGAGGAACCCCCACCAGAGCCAAAATGACCACGTTACCGAGCACGTGCATCATGTCCCCCTGACTGTGGAGGAAGCCAGCGGACACGAGTGTGTGCCAGAACATGGGTTCAGTGGTGCGTACCGGCACGAGGACGAAGTCGCTCCACACCCAGTAGGTAACCAATTCCCACGAATACAACAGCGCCCACAGCACTTGAACCACGGCGCCTAACAGCACACTGACGGTGACGCCCATCGCCATGGAGGTCTGGGTGCGGGCCGCATAAACGAGCGGCGAGAGGATAGCAGAAAACCAGAGCCCGAGCACCAGCCATTCGGCGGTGCTGAACAAGGACATGGCGAAGGCCATGGTGTTTGGTGGAGGTGGCCCTCTTTTGAGTTATGCAATCGGTGGCAAGAACAGGAGAGTTCTTGCTGGTTGGCTGGGTCGTCGGCCCATGGCGAAGGCGCTTCTGACCCTCTCAGAGGTAAGTGTCCGCCGTGGCATGCGGGTGGTCATCGACGACCATTCACTTGCGGTCGAAGGCGGACAGTGCATGGCACTGGTCGGTTCCAACGGGGCAGGAAAGTCAACGCTGCTCGAAGCAGCAGCCGGCCTCTTGCCGCTTGAGAAAGGTGTTGTATCACACGGCGAAAGGACCGTTCTCGATGGAGACGGGCGTCGAGCCTCAAGTTCCTTGACCGTGGGGTTGGCCCTCCAAAAAAACGGCATGATCGGCAGTGAAATTGTCAGCGAGCATCTGAACATGGCGTGTGCGAACAGTCTGGCAAGCATTGAGATTGGACCGTTTCTCGAAGCGTTTCAACTCAAGCACCGAGCCAACGATTTGGTGGCTCACTTGTCTCAGGGACAAGCACGTAAAATCGCTGTCCTTGCAGCGCTTCTCCCCGCATTTGCCAGCGAAGCCCCTTCGCTTGTTCTGCTGGACGAGCCGGCCTCGGGGTTGGACGACGATGCCGTTGACACCCTCTGCGGATGGCTGACCACGCTGCGACAACGGGGGCATGCTCTTTTGGTGTGTACTCACGACCAGCGAGTCTTGAACCAAGCATCTCACGTTCACGACGTCGCCACGAAGAAAACCGATGCTCAAACGCCTGCATTCGACTCAAGTGAACTCGCCACCGAGCGAACGGTCGCTCGCCGCAGTTCGCCGGGCATGTTTGGCGTTCGAACCCACCTGCGAACGATGCTGTGGCTGAACAACAACGGTATGGCTGCCCTGTTGACGCTCGGCATCCTGCTGAGTTTTGGCTCCTTCATGGACGGCATGAATGCCGCTCAGCGACTCGGTGTTGTGCTCGCACCCGCGTTCGCTGCTGGTTTGTGCGGTGAAGCCCTCGTAGCGGCCATGCGAGAAGAGCGTGCCGCCGATTGGTGGCGAGGGGTTGGCCGTGGCGTCCCCCACGCTTCGTGGTTGCCGCTGGTCATCGGAGCTGGAATCACGGCCGTTTCGCTGGGAAGTCTGCAACAACCCATCGATTTGGTTCATATCGTCGTTGGTGCCGCTGTATGTTTTGTAGCGTGGCATGCCGTGCGCCTGGTCCAGCTCTCAACCCTTCGGCTTGCACGGCCACAAGCGGTGATGGTCGGTCTGTTGACACCGGTTCTCATTTTGCCCTACGCCCTGCTGATTGATTGGCTGACACGGTGAAAGCACCAACTTCAAGGAGGAGGTTTTTGACGCAAGGCCATGAAGTTGGCCAACACGCTGTTGTTCGCTGGCTTTCTCGGGATTGGGTCCTCCCTGCTTCTTGGCCTTCTGTGGGCGCCAAGCGTCTCCATCGATGCCTTCGAGTCACCCGCAGCACAACGCATCTTCTACTGGCATGTGCCGGCTGCTTGGGCTGCGTTCATCGCCTTCGGCGCCCTCTTCGTCGGCTCGGCTGGCTGGCTGTTCAAACGGTCAGAGCGGATGTGGCGACTTCATGTTGCGGGTTCAGAAGCCGGACTGGCCACGGGATTGATGACCGTGTGGTCCGGATGTGTATGGGGTGCTGCCGAATGGGGCACACCGTGGGATTGGAGCGATGTCCGACTGAACACCTTTGGCCTGCTCACGCTGTTGGCGGTCTACGTCGTCCTCGGAAGAAACAGTCAACCGGACGGTGTAGAAACGAGGGACACCTTTGCTGCCTTCGGCCTGTATGGATTCGTCCTTGTGCCGTTGACCTACGTCGCCACACGAATTTGGACGATCCGCCATCCAGGGCCCGTGGTCGCCACCGGTGACGGAAGCTCCATCAACAGCGACATGGGATTGGTGCTCCTCCTCTCCGCAGTATCGTTCACCGTCTTCATCCTCGGGCACATCCTCGCCTCAATGCGGCTGACATCGCTTGAACAACGGCTCTATGAATTGCAGCAACAAGCTGACAAGGTGATGTGAAATGGAAGGCATGACCTATTTGGCGCTCGGCTACTTTGGCATGTTGGTGGCCATTGCTTTGTGGACCTACACCGTGGTTCAACGAAGCCGACGGTTGGATGAGCGGCTTGCTGCGCTCGAATCAGCCACCGCCCCCAGCACCCCCGACGAAAAAGAGGGCGAGTGAGGGCCAAGCGACCGCACACTTTCAAAGGGCGCAGCACGACACCGAAGTGGCGAGGCGCATGGCAACACATCTCGGAGGCGAGTTTTGTTTGGTTTGCGGTGCGGACCCGCCGCTGTTCGGAGACCGAATGTGCGAGCCGTGCTTGCGAGCGAGAACCGTGCTCGCCAAAGTCCCAGAAAACGTTCCATGGGTCCGATGTGCTCGCTGCGGCATCGTGGAAATCGAAGGAAAATGGGAAAACACGACCGAAGACGAAGTCTGGGATGAACTTCTCCACCGACACCTCGTGGTCCACGAACGAGCCGAAGACATGCAGTTGGCCATGGAGCCGGTCAAAGTGTCCGATCGCCACACGTTGTTGCATATCCAACTCGAGGGCGTCATCGACAACCTCCTTTTCCAAGAAGAACACACGATGCGCGCCCGAATGGCCAACGGTGTGTGTTTGACCTGCACGCGCAGGGCGGGCAATTATTTCGAGGCCACCGTGCAGTTGCGCTCGAGCGCCCGCCGTTTGTCGGAAGATGAATTCAAACGATTGCGTGCCACCCTCGACGACGTGCTGGACAAACTCTCCGACGACCCGATGTTTTTCATCACCACCGAAGGACCGGTGACCGGCGGGTACGACGTGGTGCTTGGCAGCAAGGGGTTGGCTCGTGCATGGGGGCGGCATTTGGTAACAGAGTACGGTGGTATGGTGATGGAAACCAACTCCACCGTCGGCCGAAAAGACGGTGTTGATGTCACGCGTCTCACACTTCTCTATCGCAAACCGGGTTACGAGATCGGTGATGTCGTTCGGTGGCGCCAGCATCTCTGGAGGCCCGCTGCGTGGACCAAAGAAGGGGCCATTATGGAACGGGTTGACCGCCACGAACGGACAGGAGCTACCTGGAGGGATTTGGAATCGGCAACTGTTCTCGCACAACGGCACGATGCCCTCGAGGTAGACTTCATCACCGAAGACACCTCGGTCGGCGAATTCCTCGACCCCGCCACGTGGAACATGGCCTCTGTCCGACTTCCCTACGATCATATCTCTGGGCGAAAAGGCCTCTTGGTGAAGGATGATGACGAGTGGCTGGCCCTGCCCCACATGGCCGTTGATTCACCTGCCTCGGAGGAAGCATCATGAACACCCCTGAAGAAACCGAAGAACCCACCCTCGTCGATCTCGCTGAGCGTTTTGATTCCGAAGGCATGATCGGTTTTGTCCGCAACGCTGTGGATGACCTTCGCAAGGGCTTTGCTGCGGTGAACGCCGCCCACTTTCCATGGCTTGATGACTTGAAACGTGCGCCGTGGAGCGGTGTGCTCTGCCTCGGTATGGGGGGCAGTGCGGCGGGAGGAGATTTCCTCGCCACGCTCACCGCTGCAAACGGTCACTGTCCCGTGGTGGTTCACCGAGATTACACCCTTCCGTCATGGTTTGATGCCACGTGGCTCGTCATGGCAACCAGCCACAGTGGAAACACCGAAGAAACAGTGGCTGCCGCACAAGCGGCGTTGGAAAACGACGCCACAGTTATCGTCATCGCGACCGGTGGTGAACTCGCAGGTTTGCCTGAATTGTACCCTCGCTGCCACCTTATCCCGAGCGTCGGAGGCCAGCCTCCACGAACGGCGTTCGGCCATTTGTTCGCTCGGCAACTCGCCTGTTTGGAACACCTCGGCTTGACGCCTGCAATGAGCGATGAGGCACGAGAGGCCATGTTGGTCCGGTTGCAGGCCAGCAACGAACATTTCGACGCCATCGCGCAACCTGAGGGCGATATTGCCCTGTTGGCCACATCCCTCGTCGACCGTCCGATGGCCATCATCGGCCCCACAGAACTTGGACCAGCCTTGAACCGTTTCAAAAATCAAATGAACGAAAACGCAGGGCGATTTGTCCGATTGAGTCTGCTTCCCGAAATGAACCACAACGAAAGTGTTGCATGGGGTGGAATTGGCCCCGACGGCGACGTTGCAGCCTCCGAACAAGCCTTGCTTCTCTTGACGTGGCCAACCATGCATCCGCGGGTCAAACAACGATTGGATTGGATGGTGGCCCACGCTTCAACCGAGACCGCTTGGAACCTTGTTGGTGAAGGAGATTCGCTCTTGGAGTGCTTGCTCTACCACTGCCTGGTCATGGATTGGCTCTCCATCACCCTGGCGCTTTTGCACGGAAAGGACCCCGCCGCCATCGCACCGATCAACGCCCTCAAGGCTCATCTCGCATCGGTTCAGTAGAGCGGACCACAGATCAGTCTCGGATCGGGATATTGCTGAAGGGCTGCCGTTCGATCCTCCGCAGCCACCACACCGGGTAAATCCCCGTTCTCGGGTGGGTGGAGAGACAACTGGACGTGCACGTGGGGCGGCCACCCACCGTTTTCGTCCTCATTGCCCATCTCTGCCAAGACATCGCCGGCAGCAAAAGTTTGGCCCTCCTCCCAATCATCGAGGCTCGCGAGGCTCAAGTGGCCGTACAACACCCAAAACGTGCGGACTTCGCGACCAAGTGGACCCCCGACATGCTCTGGGAGTGCCAACGTGTGTTCCGTGATGAGGGTCGCACCGTATGAACCGGGTTCTGCATTGACGGCCTTGGCGAAAATTCGACCGGGTCCGAAGGCGTGGACGGGCGTGCCGACCGGTGCACCAAGGTCAAGCCCAACATGGTGGTCCCGTACACCACCAAACAGGTCGCTGGTGTACATCGCTGGCCGATGTTCATCGTAACGGCCCACGGAGTATGGGTGGGGTGCCTGCCATGCGTTGTGTTGAGGGCGTGAGAAATCATGAACCCAATACGGTCCGTCAAACACCACCGTCGGGTGAAAGGGAAAACCTTCGCTGGGCGACATGTTGCGAGCAGAACACCGAATCTACTTGATGTTTCGGCGAACCATGAAAGCATGTCTTGGGTGTGGACAGTCCATGCTCGCCAGCATCCTGCTCGTGCTTGCGGCAAGCATGCTGCCAGGTTGGGCCTTGGCCTCGGTGCTCGATGGAAGCAGCGATCGTTTGCGCAAAATCCTGCTCGCTCCAAGTTTGGGCCTGCTTCTCGTGTACGGCCTCAATGGAACCTTGTTGCTGTTGAACGTGTGGTCGGTCTGGCTCGTTTGGCTGGCCATCCTCAGCCTTAATTTCGCAGCCTATCGCCTCATCAATACCCGCCACGAAGTCGTTGCACAGCGCAGTCATTGGCAGCGGCTTGAAGCTGCGATGCACGGTGAGTTGTCGGAGGAGTCCACCAGCTCCTCCCTCAGCAAAGAAGCGGAAACACAACTGCGATTCCAAGCCGAACGCAACATGCCTTTGCTCGCTCTTGGCGCAGTCATCGCCACCACGGCGCTTCTCAGCCCGGTGTTGCAGCATCTTCCGTTTGGCGTGGATTGGATCGGTTTCGCCATGTTGACCCAACAGATGGTGTTGCAAGGAGAATTCTTGCTTTCCGGGACCAACGAGGGATTCTGGACCTATCCACCTGCGTTCCCGTCAACGGCGGGATGGGTGGCGAGCACGTTGGGATTGAATGCGGGTACGGCCGTGTTTCAACTCGGCCATTGGACCTTGTTTGCACTCCTCCTTGGATTGATAGGGGCGCTTGACCGTCACGGTGCTGGCGCACAAGCCATGTTGGCCATGGGACTTGGTATCGGGTTGTTTGCCAAGACGTTTGATTCTGGATACCCGAGTGTTGCCAGTCAGTTGGGCATGGTGGTTGGCATCTTGGTCCTTTTCCGACCCGCAGACCAGCGACAACAACACCACACGCTGGGTGTTTGTTTTGCCCTATGGTGCGTCGCCCTCACCCACCCCACAGGTGCCATCTATCTCGCCCTGCTCCTGCTGAGTCACGTCCTTCACGGGGTTTCGCTTGAAAACGAAGAACACCGTGAGTGGGTTCGGAAAGTAGCCTATGTGGCCTCAGCGTTCATCACCATTGGTTTTGCTGTGGCTCTTGTTGTCATCGCCCCACGCCTGTTTGACGAAGCTGTCTTTTCAGAATATGGCTGGCAGGGTGGACGACCCATGCTGGTCTACAACGGCCCCCTCTTGGTGGTCGCTGGTGTGGCTGCGTTCTGTTTGCGGAAAACACTCGAGGGGCGCATTGCCATCACGTGGTTCGCATTGCTTTGGTTGCTCAGCCTCGTTCACCTCGTGGAGGGGTTGCAAAACGTCCCCGTCCTCTCACTCCTCTCCTACACCTTGTATTCCATGGCTCTTCACGCCTTCCATATCCCCTTGGCCGTGCTCGTAGCCTTGTGGTGGTCCGCCAGCAGCCAGTTAACTCCCCATGATGACCGTGAAAACGTCCACTGGTTTCGCATGCCAGCAGCGGCGGGTATAGGGTTGACAACGGTGGTCGTGATTGGAGCACTCGTGGCCGGTGCCGTGGCGGTTCAACTGGCTGAACACGATGAATTGCTGGCGGTTTCACCAGGCGACGTGGAACTGCGTCTGCGTCTCTCAACCATCGAAGGTGCGGTCTACACGGAAAACATGCACTGGGGTTATGTTTGGGATGCCCCAGCGACGGTTTGGACAACATCAATCCCTACCCTCGGATTGGTTCATCTTGAAGAAAGCGAACAAGCGGAGGCGACCAGGGCCTTGTATGCAGAGAACGTATCGTATTTCCTTGAGCACGATATGCTGCACGCCCTGACCTCACCTCTCGGAACGGTTCAATGGACTCTCGCAGCATCGCCTCACTGGGAGGCCAAGGAGCACATCGATGGCGCAACGTTGTGGATGCTCAAGCCCAACGGCGATGCATCCATCCCTCAACTCACCGGCATTGACGAATCGGATTGTGATGGATGCGAAACACGGTTGGACCCGTGGCGTGATCACAAATTCAGAGACCCGTTGAACCTCGGCACGGACCGGCCATTTTTGCCAGAGGGTACCGCAGGCGTGCTTCGAATCGTTGCACCTCGAGAGGCCACTGAACTGTGCGTGGTGTACGAAGTCATCGGCCAACCCGCCGCTCTCTACCTCCAATCCTCTTCGGGTCTCGAACGACCGTTTCACGGATTGCGAACGGATGCCGGCTATCACCAAGCATGTTTCAAGGTGGAAAACGCGTCAGCACTGGAGGAACTGGGGCTGTCGTGGAAATCTGAGGAACCGTCTCGCTGGGTCAACCCTCTGGGCTTATCGGGACGGGATACGGTCCTCTTGGACCGCACAGGCGTCAAACTTCAGTGGCTTGAATGGCGGGCGTAATGCGAGCAGCAAATACCATGTGGAACGACATCTGCCGGGCACCATGCAGCGGTTGGTGATTCTTCTTCCGGTACTGAACGAGGCGCTCGGCCTGCGATGGGTTTTGGAGCGCATCCCCCACGAGGAACTCAAGGCCATGGGCTACGAGACCACGGTGTTGGTCATGGACGGTCACAGCACCGATGCTACCGCCGAGGTGGCCTCCTCCTTCGGCGTGCTGTTCATCGAACAGGACGGCCACGGGAAGGGGAGTGCCATTCGCCATGGGTTCCGTGAAGCGATCCGGCTGGACGCCGACGCCGTGGTGATGCTGGACGCAGATGGCACCTACGCACCTTCCGAAATGGTGGAGCTGCTAGGTCAACTGAAGGGAGACAACGTGGTCATCGGTGACCGACTCCGTGGCGCCATGTCGCCCGATGCGATGACCCGCACCAACTACATCGGCAACCACTTGCTCACATGGTTTGCCTCCGCCATCTTTGGCATCCCAACCTACGACGTTTGCTCGGGTTATTGGGCCTTCAGTCGAGGGGCAATCCATCGAATGAATCTGAACAGTGTCTCGTTTGAAATCGAGGCGGAGATGTTCGCCAGCATGGTGCATCAGCGCGTGGCGTTCACCTATCGACCCATCTCCTATCTGCCGCGCTTGGGGGAGGCAAAATTGGGTTCAACCGCCGACGGGTGGAACATTTTGAGGAAACTCATCACCCGACGATTTGTCACCAAACCGTTGATGTGAAGGCCTGCCAAGACCTCAAATCCCATGGTCTGTTGGCACCGCCATGCAACGCCACAAGGCCGTCGTGCTGGGAGCGGGGGGCTTGGTCTCCCAGCGCCTTCAACAGCGCCTTGCCAACCACCCTTGGTTTGACCTCGTTGCGGTGGCAGGCTCTCCAAGGTTTTGCGGAACGGGTCTGTCGGATGTTCCGTGGATTCTCGAAGAAGCGCGTCCGTCCATGCCCGACCTCACGGTCTTGGACGTCAGCGATGCTGATGTGATGAACACGCTGGCTGGCGAGGGTGTCACCATCGCCTTCTCGGCCCTTCCTGCCGAAGAGGCAGAACGGCTTGAACCGGAATGGGCAGCCAGCGGAATGACGGTGTTTTCCAACGCCAGTGCGCACCGTCGTAAAGCAGGCATCCCCTTGGTGATTCCAGAATTGAATCCTGAAGCACTGTCGCCAGCGGCCTTGGACGGGAAATTGGGGATTGTGTGCGCCACCAATTGCACCCTTCTCCCGCTGATTTTCCCTCTCGCAGCCATGGATGCCACCTTCGGTCTCGAGCGATTTTCCATGCGAAGTGAGCAAGGTCTGTCGGGTGGAGGCCATCCCTACATGATGGAGGCGCTTGCCGAAGGAAGGGTGCGTCCTGACATCTCCGGAGAGGCTGAAAAAACGGACGCTGAATTTCGTCATGTCCTCGACTGGAACGGAACCTCAGAGGTCGTTTGCTCTCGCGTGATGCGAAAGAACGGCCACCATGTCTTTGTCGAAGCCACCATGGCAAAAGAAATCAACCCTCACACGGTTGAAGCAGCCATCAAGGAATGGGCGGCCATGTACCATTACCCAAACCTACCCAGTTCACCCTATCGGCCGATGGTGATGGTTGAGCGTATCGACCCTGATGCCCACTTGTTTTCGGACGGTGATGTGTTTCTGACCTCCCCTAACCCCGGAAACGATCTCAAAGCCGGCATGGCGGTGGTCGTGGGGAACATTCAGTGCATGGACGCCAACACGGTCCGCTTTGAAGCGTATTCACACAACACGTTGCGAGGGGCTGCAGGAGGCGTCGTCTACCTTGCAGAAATGGCCTGCGCCATGAACCTCGTCTAGGCAACCACCACCACCCGCAGGGTAAAAGGTTGGGACCGTTTCCTCACCAACGGTGCCGCCATGGGTATAACCGCCATGATTCCCGACATGACCATTGGTCAACTCACCACCGAGGCAGCGGCACGTTGGGGTGAGATTTGGGACCCTCATGCCACCCGGATGACCATCCTGCTGTTGTGCCCGCGCAAGGAACGGAAGATGATGGAACTGCACGGGGATATGGTTGAACACGGCCAACCCGTGATGACCGTGTTCCATCGGCCAAGAGCTGAGGCCCACCTGCTCGAGGAGCAAGGCTTTGACCCGAGAGCCGCCTCCTTCCAGTTCGTTGACATCGCGACGGCGGACATGGGTCTGTGGATGCAACACTTGGTCACGAACGAAGGGTGGGTCCGAAATTCGATTGAGCTCGCATCCACTCCGTTTTCGGTCGGCTTGCCAACCCAGCGAGCGTTTGAAGCCAGCCAAACCCTCTGCTTTCGCCACCCGTCTCTTCCTGTGCTGGAACGCTACTACCTCCCCTTTCCACCGGAATCTTTGCCCGGGAAGTGCTTCGTGAGCCTACCCCGGCGAGCGGCAGCAGAAATGGCTCGTCAGCAAGCGGAAATTCTCGGAGTGGGTCGCCTTGAGAAACCCGTTCCTGAACCAGCGCCTGCTCCCGCACCAGCACCCGCTCCCGAACCCGTTGAAGAACCAACACCTCCCGCAGAGGAACCGGCGGAGGAAGAACCCGAACCGGTTCAGGAACCTCCACAAACCGATGAAGCGACCACCGTACCTCTTCCGCCAACTGCTGCACCCGTCGACGATGAGGAAGCAGCACCGGTCCCGCTTCCGGCAACGGATGAGGTGCAAGCAGAGCCAACGCCGACAGCGCCTCCTGTTGCAGAAGAACAAGCCACGGTTGAACTCCCCGAAGCGGAGGAAGAAGTGGTGGAAATGTCCGACCTTGAGGCGGAACTCCGCGCCTTTTTCCAAGAACTGATGGATGCAGGCGTCGAGCCCTCTGCCTTCATGGATGACCCCCGTTGGGAAGACCTCAACGAACGTGCCATTGCGGAGGGATTGGAAACGTGGCCGATCCTGCTGCAGATGACGGCCATGGGCTAAGAAGATTCAAAACAAACAACATTCACCAAGCGTTGAGGGAGCACCATGGGATTCTGTATCAATTGTGGCCAACAGCATCCCGACGGCACCCGCTTCTGTCGGTTTTGTGGCAACCAACAACCCGGTGAGCAGTTGCTCCAACGCCTTCGAATGGAGGCGCAACAGATTCACAGCATGCGAGTGCAAATGCAAAGCCAGCAACCACAGGGCAACCCCTATCAGCAACGCCGCTGGTGAGGTGAATGCGCCCCAAGCACCTGGCGATGGCCCTTTCCAAACTGACGGCTCATCCCTGTTTGAACGTCAAGTTGGAGCAGTATGCCACCGAAGGCGACCTCGCGTCGTATTGGATGTTAGCCGTGGATGAACTGGACAGCATCACTGGAAAAACAGTGGCGGATCTTGGCGCAGGCAACGGTATTCTCGGCATCGCCTGTTTGATGTTGGGAGCTGCGCAAGTTCAATTTGTTGAATGCGACCCAGCAGCGATACAGGTGCTCCGCGACAACCTTTCGACGCTGGACGCCGACCTGCAGGAACGGGCAACGGTCCATGCGGTTCAACTCGGGAAAGAAACCGTTGACCTCGATAACGTTGACCTCATCATCATGAACCCGCCATGGGGTGTCCAACAAGCCAAGGCTGACCGCCCGTTCCTCGTAGCAGCCTTTACCGGTCAAGCCTCAGCCGTTCATGTCTTGCACAGCGACCAAGCAACTCACCTCACGGCTTTGGCCGCTGAGCACGATTGGGAAAGCGAAGCCGTCTTGAGGACCGACTTCCGCCTCCCCGCTGCCTATCAGCACCACACCAAACGAGCCGGCACGACGGGTGTTCAGTGCTGGCGTTTTCATCGTCGTGGCGATGCGCAACTTCCCACCGAGTAAGCGTGGGCTGGCGTAAGGGGGGTTCAAAAGGAAGGAGCCCTCGCCTTCAACCAGCGAACGGTGTGCGACCCATCTCGGGCCATGCCTGCACATGGAAGGAGAATCATGACGGCGAGCCTCGTCACACCAGGAAGCATCATCGCCCAAGAAGGCGAACACGAACACGGCGAAGGAACCACCCTCGCTGGCGGAAACATCGTCTCAACGGTTGTGGGCTACGTCCACATCGACAACGGCACCATCAGCGTGGCAGCATCAAAAGCCATTGTTGAGCCAGAAATCGGCGACACCGTGCTGTGTGAAGTCGTGAAGTTGAACGAAAAGAACGGTGAAGCCATGATTCTCTGTGTCGAAGGGAAGCCCGGCTCCATCCAACCCCAACACCTGTACGGGCAATTCTTCGTCACCGGTCTTGTTGACCGATTCATGCACCAGACCTCGGACGCCCTTCGCCGACGAGACGTGTGCCGGGCAGCCATCAAAGAGGTGGAACCCGTCGTTCGTCTTGATTTCCGAGAGCGTGACGATTGCGGTGTGTTGCACGCTATTTGCCCGCCCTGTGGCGATACCCTTCAACCGGAACTTGACGGCGATTGGAACGTGAAGTGCCCCACCTGTGGCTATCAGGCATACCGAGCCCTCGCTGACAATTACGGCGCTGGCTGGGCAGAATTGGACCAAGGCGCCAGTGCCTTGAACAACGCCGGAAAGCGCTGGGGTGCTGCGGCTGAAGCCATGTTCGCTAAGGGTCCTGCTGGCCGAGCCACGTTCATCGCTGCCGATGTCCGTGAAGACGGTCGTGAGCGCACCTACTTCCGATTCGAAGGGGAAGGCGGTGGCCGCGGCCGCAAACAAAAGGCTGCGCCTGGAACACGCCTCTTCGTCGGTGGTCTGCCTCGCGAGGTCGGCACCGAAGAACTTCGCGAGTTGTTCAAAGCCCACGGCGACATGACCGACTGCATCGTCCTCACCGACGATGCGGGCGTCAACCGTGGCTTTGGTTTCGTGACCTATGCCGAGAAGTCCATGGCTGAAGCAGCCATCAAGGCGCTTGACGGCCACCGAATCAACGGTCGAAAGATCGGTGTGCGAGACGCCGATGATGACAAGAAAAAAGACCGCAAAAAGAAGGACCCGCAAGGCCTCAAGCTCTACATCGGGAACCTTCCGTTTTCGGCTACTGCAGAACAACTCCAAGCCCTCGTCGCCCCTCACGCAACGGTGAACGAGGTTATCCTCGCCACGGGACCGGGTGGGAAGGCCAAGGGCTTCGGCTTCGTGTTCATCGCTGAAGAAGACAAGGGAAGCGAGGTGGTCGCTGCTCTGAACAAGTCCGAAGTGGACGGTCGAACCATCAAGGTCGACATCGCCAACGCCAAAGGCGGAGATCGTGGTGGAAACCGTGGAGGAAACCGCGGTGGAAACCAAGACGGGAAATCCGCACGGGAACTTCAGGCCCTACGCGAAGAAGGCGAAGGTGGCAAGAAGCGAAAACGCCGCCCTCGACCAAAGAAGGATTGAAGGCGACGCCTTCCTCCCTCGCAGCATGGTAGAATCCAGCGACCCCGTTTGGTTGGTCCTGGACGGTTACGAAGACGAGCCGGCTGCGTTTGGTGTTCCACCGTACGTTGGGTTTCATGTCCGCTATGTTTGCGGTGTGCTCGAATCGAAAGGCCTTCCCTACACCTACATCACGATCGACCAGTGGCGTCAAGGAGAACGAACCGACCCTCAGGCACTCGAGGACCTGCTGACCAACGCTTTGGGCGTGGTTTGCATCGCTGGAGCCGTTGTCCCGGGCAAGTACCTGCGCGGCACCCCCATCTCGCTCAAGGAAACGCAACGGCTGATACGAAACCTCCCCGGTGGCACCCCGGCACTGTTCGGGGGATGGGCCATTCGTGGGTGGCGTCAACAAGGCTGGACGCCGCTTCGACCCAATCTCTTCTTGGCCGTTCAAGACACCGACGCCACCTTGGCACACTACCTTGCCTCAGGGGAATGGAAGCATCAGCGGCGAACCGCTGAGCAATGGACTTCTTGGGCACAGGCTGGGGCTCAAAGCAAAGCGGTGCGCCACCATCCTGACCTCGGAAGCGAACAACGGCCCGGGCCGCTAACCTACGAAGTGGAGGTGTACCAGGGGTGCGTTCGCTACAAGCGAGGGTGCAAATTCTGCATCGAACCGAAAAAAGGCGTCCCGGTTTGGCGAACACCGGAGGACATCATCGAAGAAGTGCGTTTGGCCCATGATGCTGGGGTTCGACATGTCCGTTTGGGCGGCATGACCGACACCTACACCTACATGGCCGACGGTGTTCGAGAATTGGAATACCCCGTGCCGAACCCCGAACCGATTGCTCAACTGCTTCACGGGCTTCGAGACGACGAACGGCTTGGAATTCTTCACACCGATAACGGCAACCCGTCCATCATCGCTGAGAACCTCGAACCCTCCGAGACCATCACCAAAACGCTGGTGGAAACCCTTTCTGACGGGGCTGTGCTTTCCTTTGGTTTGGAGTCTGCCGACCCCACCGTTCACGAAGCCAACTGGCTCAACTGCGACCCAGTCCAACTCAAGACGGCGATTCGCCTCATCAACAAGCACGGCAGCGTTCGCGGGGAACGAGGCTTGCCGAAATTGCTGCCCGGCCTGAATTTCATCGCTGGACTGAACGGCGAAACTGAAGCCACCTATGCTATGAACATGGACCTGCTGCGCAACATCCGCAGCGAGGGGTTGCTGCTGCGACGCATCAACATCCGTCAGGTCGAGGGCGAAGGCTTCCAAGAGGTGCCCTCCGAAGCCTTTGCTTCCTTCAAAACAACGTGCAGGGATGAAATCGATAAACCGCTTCTTGAGGAGTTGTTCCCGTTGGGCCACATCATCCATGATGTCCACTGGGAATCCCACGACGGGCGAACCCGCCTGCCGGTTCACGAAACCGACCTCCACCGCGCCTCAGAAATTCACGGGAAAGCCGGCATCACCTTTGGACGGCAAATCGGCGCCTACCCCATTTTGGTGGGCGTGGAATACAAGGTTCCGCTCGAAACCCAGTCCAGCGTCATGATCACCGGCCACGGCGCCCGGTCCATCACCGGTGTGGAAGTGGGGCTTGACCCGCTCACCGTTTCGGAAAAACAACTTGAGGCAATGCCAGGGGTTGGCAAAAAATCGGCGTGGAATCTGGTGGCAGAACGCGCCAAATTGCTCTCCAAAAACAAGGAATTCGGCCTCGAGAATTGGTTTGACCGGGCCGGAGTGCCACTTAACGAGGCAATTTGGCACATTTTCGGGTGATTTTATATCCTCTCCGTTGGTCGAACAAACCATGAGTGCCCGCGCTCTTACCCTAACCTTGATGCTCGTCTTTTCGACCTTTTCAGCGGTTTTTGTCCCGGAACCCACCGCCGTTCTGGACGAACCCATTGTGCCTCAACACGCAGGCAACACCGTGGACTGCGGGACCAACGCCTCCAACGTTTCCTTTGAGGTTGAAGCCTACCAACCGGTCTGGAACCGTCACGACACCGTCTCTGCTTACCTCGACACCTACTGCGGCGTGTGGTGGAACACCTATCGCGTGGACTGGCTCCTCGTTTCTCAGGACAACAGTTCCGTCATCGATTACGGGCAATCAACGTTCATCACCAACAACTCAAGCGTGACCTACCACCCCAATCACACGGACCACTTCAACGAAGTTGACGTGAACTTCCACTACATGGAGACCGGAAATTATTCGATTTCAGGGAATTTCTACGTTCTGGCCAACACCACATGGACGTGGCTTGCGAACGTCTCGAACACCTTCCAGGTCAACAGCACCGATTCAACCACGGCCTGTGGCTACAACGACACCCTTGTTTCGATGGAAACCGACATTTCCTCCAATTTCTACTTCGAAGGCGCATCGGCGTATCCGTGGTCGGACATTGAGTGCCCGGTCCTCGGCACCCCTTACGGCTACAGTTGGGAACTCTTTGACCAAAACTCATCCGCCGTGTTCCAAACCGGTTGGAGCAATTTCACGGCCACGTGGCAGAATGTCCACCTCTTCAGTGACGGCTCTGGCATCTACCACGACCTCAACCTCGCCTTCCACAACCTCACCGAGGGCGTGTACACCTTGACAACCGTGCTGACCCTCAGCAACGGCTCGTACGTGGATTCGGCGAACCTCACCCTCCAAGTGTGGGCCAACAACAGCGGTGGGGGCAACCAAACCAACACCGGCTGCGGCTACGATGTGAACTACACCATGCTGATGGCCTATGCCGCCGTTCAAATGTACGAAGGGGACGAATTTGTCTCGTGGATCAGCACCTACTGCGACCTCATCAACACCTCGATGTGGATTCACACCTACATCTACGACGAAAACCAAACCGTCGTGGCAAACATGTCGATGTACTGGACGCCAACGACCTCCAACGGTATTTCTGACAACTGGAACGTGTCGGGGCTCACCGCAGGGAACTACACCTTCTCTGCCACCTTGTATGCATACCCTGGCTCTTCCGTGACGGTGGAAACCGACACGGTGAACTTCACGGTCTATCCAGTCAACAACAACTCCGGCTGCGGCTACGATTCCAA
>JAYPIL010000015.1:0-34054 GCA_038127845.1 Candidatus Poseidonia sp. | reverse complement strand
CCCATTTCTCGGAACACCGCAACATCGTTTTGGTCACCAAACGAACAGACCATGAGCACGCCGGTTCCGAAATCCGCCTTCACGGAAGGGTGTTGAAGAACTTGAACGGTTTGTTCTCTCCCTGAGGTCGGCAGTGGGAGGGCGATGGTTTGACCCACGAGGTGTGTATAACGCTTGTCCTCGGGATGGACGACAACGACACCGCAAGCACAAATCATTTCTGGACGGGTGGTTGAGATGACCAAATCCGTTCCATCTTCACACGTCCAGCGAACGTCAACCAATTTCGTTTTTCGCGGCAATCGTTCGACTTCTGCATCGGCGATGGTCGTCCCCTCGACGGGATCGTAAATGTTCGGTCGCAAATCTTCAACGATGTCGCCTTTCTTGAACAATTCAACAAAAATCGATTGGGTCACACTCCGATAATCGGGTGCATCGGTGAGGTATTCTCTGTCAAAATCACAGGAAAGCCCAACGCGTCGCGCGGTATCACGCATGGCTTGAGTGAAGGATTCAATGGTGGTTTCACACAGTTTGAGAAATTCTTCCCGGTCGTAGGTTTTCATTTTCCTTTTGGTGTTCTTTTCAACCGTGAATTCAATGTTGATCCCGTTTCGGTCAACTCCCCAAGGGAAGTAGACTTCTTTCCCGAGAAGGCGTTGGCTGCGGGCGAGGACGTCGATCATTGAATATTGAGCAACTGCTCCAATGTGCCATGTTCCGGACGGATACGGCGGCGGTGTGTCAATGACAAACATTTCTTTTCCGCTATCGGGTTTGAAAGCATAGCGACCGTTGTATGCATCTCGATCGCTGTAGTGTGCTTGTTGAATCGTCTTTTCCAAATCAATGGACCATCGCTTTTCGGGGAGTTTCGGGGCTGGCATGTGCCTCACCTGGCCCCACCCCGGTCAATGGGGAGGGTCCGTTTGGACGGATGCGGGTTCACATTTCAACCCGTCGGGTCTCTTTGTCTGTTTTTGGAGCCGTAGACGTTCACGGATAAGGTAAGCCTTTGAAGGACGTATGCATCCCGAGAGGTGAGGTGAACAGATGGCTTCTTCAGACGGCTCTGAAATCCCTCAAAAATCCAAGGGCGAATCCCTCGGGAATCGTCGTCTCGATGCCATTGCCAACAAGACCAAAGCGGCGAAAGATCAGCTGTCCGGCCAACTCAAGACGCTGGACTCCAAACGTGCGCTCGATGCCGTGATGGATGCACCAAAACGATTCAAGCGGGAGTGGCAAAAATCGGGAGCCACCGGCGCCATTACAAAATTCCCCATACCCACCATCATGGTCTTCCTTTTACTCACGGTGTACTTTGTCACGCAATCGGGATTTCTCGACGATACCCGTTTTGACGATGACTTGGAAAATCCCGCCCTCAATGTCAACGGTGACCTCGAAGTCTACCTTCCGGAAGGAAGTAAAGTTGCAGAACTCATCAGCAAAGTGGAAAACGATTGGTCGACCAACGTCATGGTGGTCTACATTGAATCAACGAGCAACAACATCACCAATCAGCGAATTCTCCAAGAAATCAGTTATGTGGAAAATATTCTCAATCCGTACCTTTCCGACCAATCGGACGACGTCATCTACATCCTATCGCTTTCCACCGTGCTCAAAGAGGTCAATTCAAGCGCACCAAGAATTCGTGAGGCCATCATCACCGAAGTTGGAGAACTTGGTTGTTCCAATGACCCAGATCAGCGTTGCCTCTCTCGCGAGACTGCGCAGAACATCAATGACCTTGCTGCGGAAACGGACGAAACCTTTGGAGGGTCCTATGAGATTCCAAGTCAAACCACCATTGACCTTGTGGTCGAGGAAATGTACGAAGAAGATGGTTCTCCGACGCCTGGTTTGAACAAACTTGCACGAGACATTGAGGGTGCTGAGGATGGGGGGCCAGACGGTCGATTGGATAGGGCCATCATGGCCATCGCTGTAACAGAAAACCGTCCAGCCAAGGAAATTATTGCTGAAACACAAGAAGTTTTGGACACCATTTCACAACTTGAGCGCCCTTGTTTGTTTAATGCCGACGGCAGTCCTGATGAGTCAGCAGGGATGTGCGATTGGGAGGACCTCGGCCTTAGTATGGTGCTAACCGGGCCTGTTCCAATCACCAACGCAGTCACTGAATTCTCGTTCAAGCTATTTTGGGATATTTTTCCCAAGGCCGTCGTTTTGGTTGCTCTCGGCTTGTTTGTCTTCCACTCTGATTTGTTACAAACGGGTTTGACGGGTATGCGGCCACTTCAGGGGTTCAAGGTGGTGGTGATTGCTGGCCTGCCCACGCTCTGCGCCGTGTTTTGGACGCTTGGTTTGATTGGAGCGACCAATTATGAAGTGACGATGACCGTGATCATTGTCGGTCCTATTTTGCTCGCGTTGGGGGTATCTTATGGCTTGCACATCACCAATCGGTATGCGGAGGAGGAGGGTAGTAAAAGCGAGAAAATGCGCGCTTCGTTAACATCAACAGGTCGTGCTGTGTTCCTTTCTGCTGTCACGACGGTCATTGGTTTCATCTCCCTGGTTTTTACCCCGATGGCACCGATTCAAACGGTTGGCATTGCACTGTCGGTGGGCATTGTTATCGTGTACATCTTGACCATGTTCATGGTGCCGAACCTCACCCTTATCTTGGATCTCAAAAAGCCCAAACATCCACCGTTGAAGGCCTTTGACGTTCTGGTTGACGTACCGGTAAAACGGAACACAGCGGTCATCGGCGTATTCGTCTTGTTCATCCTGCTTTCTGCCACTGTTGGTCAAGCCAATGTGGAGGAAAACATCGATTTGCTCGGCATGGCTCCAGAAACGGAATCTCCTGTCATCAAGATGAAACAGTACAGCAAAGAGTTCGAGGCCGGCCAAGTGGGGATGATTTTGGTCAACGCCAACGTGAGCGGTGATTTCAACGACGATGAAATTTCCAACGATGACCCGGTGGAGATTTTGGAAAAAATCGATTCCCTCGAAGCATCGCTGAACTCCATTGAAAACACAACGGCGGTTTCTGTTGTCTTTTTGATGAAAGCCTCTGGCGTTCAAGTGACCGTTTCGGGGGAACAGGTGAGTGAATTGTTTACTCAGGTCCCGTGTTTGGGCTCGGAAGCGTGTGAGGACGTCAAGGCGACTGCAGAGGTCCTCATCAACCAAAGCGCTTCCCTCGATACCTCATTTTGGGACCTGCTAACCAATCCTGATGACTTCAACTTACCCGGTTCTCAACAAAGTCAAATCTTCCTGCTCGATGTGTTCTACGCCTCGCTTACCAAAGAAACACGGGAGATTTTCGTCAGTGAAGACTTTGGCCGTTCCTTGATTTATGTCGACATGCCGTTCATTCCTGTTGCGGACACATCGAAGAGCGTTGACTTGGTCAATGAGAAAGCAGCAACCTTCCAAGGACGCCATGGCGAAACGGCCGAAGATTTGACGGGGGTTGCAGCGACCGCCATCGAAGTCAACGAGTTGATTGTTGGTTCACAGTGGACCTCGCTTGGTTTTGCGATTGTGTTGACGCTGATCACCCTCGCTATTGTCTTCCGAGACGTTCGTTACTCGATATGGACCACTTCACCGGTGATTGCGACGGTCGCCCTGCAATGGCTCGTGATGTGGAGAATGGATGTTCCCCTTTCCTTGGTGACGGTGATGATTGGTTCCATCCTGGTCGGGGTTGGCGTTGACTTTTCAATTCACATTGCGAATCGAATACGGGAATTGGGAGGGGGTATCCAAGCCATTCGCAGCGCTGCAGTTGGTACGGGAATGTCGCTCTTCGAAGCGGCGGTCGTGACCTCTCTCGGGATGTTTACTGCCTACGACATTCCGATTCCAGAAATCAAGCCGTTTATCACGGTCATTTTGATTCTTCTTTGGGTTGCTGCTGCCAGCGCCCTGATTCTCTTGCCGGCGATCTTCATTACCCTCGAAAAAATGGGTATTGGAGCCGTGAGCGGCGGAAACAGCATGGCTAAGAAACTCGGGCTGATTCATACACACGAACACATGACGGACGTGATGGAAGCATCCCTCCTTGACGATGTGGTCGATGCCTGGTAAGCGAGCATTCCATAGACCTCGTGCAACTCCCATGCACCATGAACCACTGGTTGATGAAGTCCGAGTTGGATGTTTATCCCTACGCACAACTGGTTGAAGATGGCCGCACGCATTGGGATGGCGTGCGCAACTATCAGGCGAGGAACATGATGCGGGATGCCATGAAGGAAGGCGATTTGGTCCTCTTCTATCACTCCAACACCAAGCCACCGCACGTTGGGGGTGTTGCCAAAATTGTGCGGGAAGGTTATCCCGATTTTACATCTTGGGACAACAACAGCAAGTACTTTGACGAGAAGTCAACTCCAGAAAATCCTCGATGGTTTATGGTTGATATCGAGCCGATTACCGAGATTGAAATGGTGTCCCTTGAGTCCATGAAAAACAACCCAAACCTCGAGGGCATGCCGTTGTTGCAGCGAGGACAACGTCTTTCTGTTCAACCGGTGACCAAGGAACAATTTGATGAAATTCTCAGCATGGCTGGTCTTGAACGTCGTGAACTATCTTGATGAGGCGATCCAATGAACGACCCCATACCGGTTTCAGGACGGGCTTCCGCCATTGAATATGCCATCAGAGATGTGGTCGTGCCCGCAACAGAATTGGAACGACAGGGCCATGAAATCATCAAACTCAACATCGGCGACCCCCTTGCCTATCCGGGTCTGCCAACCCCTCCACACATGGTCGAAGCCTACACACAAGCCCTTCAAACGGGGCAAAATGGCTACTCACCCTCTTACGGTCTTCCCGCACTGCGTGAGGCCATCGCTGCTGATGAACGACGCAAAGGCTGGGATGCAACACCCGATGATGTCTATGTTTGTCATGGTGTGACAGAGGCGCTGCAAATTGTATTTGCTGCTGTCCTTGAGGAAGGCACGAAAGTGCTTGCACCCGGTCCTCACTATCCACCCTACATGGCGTATCCGCAAATGTACGGGGGGACAACCGTCGAATACAAACTTCACAGCGACAATGAATGGCGCCCCGATTTTGATGATATCGAGGCGAAAATGGATGAATCTGTTCGACTTTTGGTTCTCATCAACCCGAACAATCCATGCGGTACCGTTTGTGGAAAGGAAGACATTGAACGACTTCTTTCCATCGCACGAGCATATCCAAACTGCATCGTCGTTGCGGATGAAATTTACGACGGTCTTGACTTCACGGGAAAGCATGTTTCTGTAGCAAGTCGAAGTGATGATGTGCCAGTCATCGCCCTCAACGGAGTCTCGAAGGTCTACTATGCACCCGGGTGGCGTATCGGGTACATGGCCCTTCACGACCCAGCAGAAAGGCTCTCTCTTGTCCGAGACGGCATTGAACGCTTGCTCCGCTCACGATTGTGTGCCTCAACCCCCGCACAAATGGGATATCTTGCTGGTTTGACCGGGGACCGTTCTTGGATGAAGGACTACGGTGACCGTGTCCAGCGGCAACGTGATTACTGTTTGATGCGAATTGCCTCCATCGATGGTTTGGAGGTCGAATCTCCGGGTGGTGCGTTTTACATGTTCGTTCGCCTCACCGATCCTAAGTGGTCGCAGGATGACAAGTCCTTTGTGCTGCAGTTGTTGCATGAGGAGCATGTCTTGCTGGTTCATGGGAGTGGTTTTTCTGAAGACTTGGGTAGAGGTCATGTCCGCCTGGTTTACCTCGCTGATGAAACGGTGCTCGAAGAAGCCTTCCGGCGGATTGAGAAGTTTTTGCTGAGGCACCGTTGAGCTCCAACATTCAATCGGAGATTTCTTGAAGAATTGTGAATGGGTTGTCCTTATGCGAAGGAGCACGCATGGCGTCGTTTGCTTGCTGGGGGTGCTCATGCTCGCACCTTTCGCAGCCGCCACGACGGTTTCCTCAAGCAAAGGTGTGACCGTTGATCTCGTGGCGCCCCTCGGCCTCGCCCTTATCATCGCTTTTTTGGTCCGACGATGGTTTATCCCGCAACAATTGAAAAATTTACAAGTGGCGTTTGAGATTGATGACGACCTCTACGAGGTTCACCGTATCACCAAAACATTGCGGGATTCACGTCGCTTGTTGAAAGAAGGGCGTGCAGGTCTTGGTGTGCTTCTGTACATGATGGGGCTCACCGGCGTGCTTATTTTGATCGCTGAACTTTTGTTCAATGCTTCGGTGTTCTCAAGCATCAACCTGTACATTATCGCCATTCTCATCTTGATTCCCGTAGCAATCTCTCCTTGGGAATCCCTCAACAGTCAACTTGCCAACAAGCAGCGGGAAACAAAAAACTCGTTTGGAATGGATTTGATTCGCCGTGTCTCAACCTTGGCATTGCTTCTTATCGGTACCAGTTTGGTTCTTGCATACGGAATGCAAGTCGAAGGTTCTTTGACACCAACGTGGATTGCATTTGGGATGTTGACCTTCATGGCGCCAACGATTTTTGCTTACGGGCGAATCATGGGGGCCTCTTGGAACATGCTGCTGATCAGCAAGTGGCGAACCACCCGAGGTCGTTTGAATCCAATAGACCCAGAAAAAAACGGCTTCATCGGACGCTTGTTCTCGTTTGTTCTCGTCTTGTTCTTGCTGACCATGCCCGTAACGGCGCTGAATGGCATCCTTACCGTCCTGCACGTCATGATCAATTCTCCAGCCAATGCAACGGAAGTTCTGAATTACGGTGGCATTATTGGCTACACCATTTACCTCAAAATTGATGTGATTTCTGAGATTCTGTTCCATCTCGAGATCATCAAATCACTTCCTGAAATCTTGTCCCTCTACTTGACGATGAACATCGCCATTGTTGGACTCGCCTTTATTTTTGAACTCACCCGCAACCTGATTCTTGGTGGGCAGACGTTTGGTGGCATGTTTGGCGTGACCTTGGATACGCCTCGAGAAATACGTGCGGAAAAATCTGCCCAAGCCCGTCAACTCACATTTGCCTTTGCTGGATTTTCCGGCTACACGGTGTTGTTGCTCATTCTTGTGTGCTACAAAGAATTTGGTGACCTGATGCCCATGACGGCGTGGCTTGAAGCTCGTGACTTTGACGAGGGTATGCGCCTGCTCACGGTTTGGCTTTTCATCGCTGTGGGTCAAGCGGTTTTCTTGCTCGCTTGGTTGTTGTCAATCAGCCGCTTTGGCCATCTCCGCAAACTCCGGTTTGACCTGAACCCCGACGAGCGTCGGGAAGGTGCGGTTAAGCTCGCTGGCGGTGACCGATTGCAAAACTTGGTCGAAACGGCAGCCTACAACGAGGACATTGACCTCCTCATACGGGTGCAGCATCATGACTTTCCTGGGGACCAAGGCCTCATCCGGCAAGAGCAGTCGAGAGCTTCGATGTGGGAAAAAGCCCTTCGTGGCCTTTGGCCCGAGGCGATTGAAGAAAGTCGGAAACTGCTGGCTCAATCGGGCGGAGACAACGATGAGGCTCGCATGATCATCGCAACCGGCTACATGGCTTTGCGACGACTCGATGCCGCCAGAGAAGCCCTCCACGGTTTGCAGCAACCCGAAGGGTATGATGAACCCGAAATTCTCTCGTTTATTTGCGAATGGTTGGATCCTTGGCACGGTTCGGTGACGGAAGACGATTTGTGGGATTGGGAGAACAATTCTGCCATCGATCATCTTCAATTGCTCCAGAACATGATGCGGTATTGGAGTCCGCAACCGAAGGACATGATGCTTCACAACGATCGAATTTCTCTCGTTGGCCAATTGTCCATGGTGGCGTTGTTACGAGCCCAGCGACTTTACGACGAGGCGCTGGAACTTGCCATCACGTTGGTGCGAGCTGACCCTACCGGTGTCCGTCCCAGAATTGCCGTCGCGCTCTGTCTGTTGGATACGGGACAGTGGCACGACGCAAAGACGGTCGTTGATGAACTCATCAAAAGCGACAGCAAAGATCCGCGTGTCATGGCTCTTGCTGTTATTTTCGGCTACGGCAAGAAAGGAAACGAACACCTGGAGGTGTCCCTCTTGCTGGACGATGCTAAAACCACACGAAAATGGATGGATGCTGCACCCGTTAATGCGTTTGCCGCCATCTCACAGAAGGGCGGTATTGACGAGGCACTCAATGCCAACGCCATGATCGCTGCTCATGAAGCGACCCGTAGATCAATGCCGCCTCGCTTTTCTCCCAGTGCGTTGGCTAAAGTGTTCCAATATCTTGTCTTGATACCTATCTACATTGTCAGCGGCATTCTCGTGTATCAAGAAGTCGGTTCTGCAGAAGGCCTCTCTACGATTGGTGGCCTGTTTTTCCTTCATTTTTCCTACATTCGTTACTCACGCCAGCAAGAACGACAAATCAAGCACCGAGATCAACGCGGGCTCATTAAATACGCTCGTCGAATGAAACGATTCAAGGCCATGCCAAACCAGCAAAACATTCCAATTGGTAATCACCTTCTTCTTGGTGGTATCTTGGTTTCGGTGAACGGTGTCGTTTTGGACATTGGATTCCCAGCGTGGCTGTTTGAACGCCTCCCCAAGGAATCCGATAAAAAAGTCAGGGGGCGTTTGCGAAGGCGTGCTACCAAAATTGAGAAAGGCCGCACGCCTCGTGTCTCTCCCCTTGGAAAGGCATGGTGGCTCAAGCGTCCCAAGGAGCACAACGAACCTGGACCGATGCTCGAACGTGAAATCGGTCCTGTTGCGTATCGCGGCCGAACAAATTACGCCCGAAAGAAAGAGCCGAATGCACTCAACGCTGCGGCCAAGGGCGAGGATAACATCGACCAAGAGCGGTTCATTCCTCGTAATACCATTCGCAGTGAACGCATGGGATGAACACCATCACCCCGATTGGGAGAGTTCAAAGACCGTGCCGCGACCACAACAAGCATGACCTCAACGCCGGGTGGTTGGCAGGCATCTGCTGCAAATCTCAGCCATGGAAAAACCGTGATGGACGCTGTCCAAGCGAGCGGTCGGTTGTATCGCAATGGATTGGGAATGATCGCTTCCGAGAACATCATTTCGCCACTCGTGCGAGACATCGTTTCAAGCGATCTCCACGGTCGTTACGCAGAGGGTCTTCCTGGAAAACGATACTATCAGGGGTGCCAAGACTTTGACACCATCGAGTCCTTGGGAATCGACCTTGCAAAAGAGGTCTTCAATTCACCCTTTGCAAACATTCAATCAACTTCAGGTACGGTTTCAAACATCGGGGCGCTGAAAGCGCTTGCTCGCCCTGGTGACAAGATTACCGCTGTCTCTACCGCTGATGGCGGACACATTTCTCATGCTCGCATGGGGGCCGTTGGTCTGCGAGACCTGAATCTGACCACCTATCCGTGGGACGAAGATCGTATGGAGCCGGATGTTGACGCCGCTTGCGCCTTGATACGTTCGGTCGAGCCAACGGTTGCGCTGTTTGGGCAATCCGTGTTTCTCTTTCCAACGCCTCTCGAGGAAATGGCATCTGCAGCCAAAGAGGTTGGTGCAAAGGTGATGTATGATGGAGCACATGTGCTCGGCCTCATCGCTGGAGGGCAGTTTCAAGACCCGCTGCGGGAGGGTGCAGACCTCATGACGGGGTCAAGTCACAAGACCTTCCCTGGACCTCAAGGTGGTTTTCTGCTCTCTTCAAGCGAGGATGATGCATTTCATCGCCGACTGAACAACGCGATGTTCCCTGGCGTGTGTTCATCCTACCATCTTCATCATGTTGCTGGAAAGGTGATGGCACTTGCTGAATTCAAAGAATACGGCGAGGCCTATGCGAAAGACACGGTTGCGAATGCGAGAGCCTTTGCCGCAGCATTGGCTGCTGAAGGATTTGATGTGTTGGCAGAAGAACGAGGTTATACTGCGTCACACCAAGTGTTGACTCGCCACGGAGAATTGGATTCTGGGGCAGGTGCAACGGCAGCGGCTCTCCTTGAGGAGGCAGGCATCATCACCAACATGAACATGCTCCCGGGGGACACCAAAGCGCTCTCACCATCAGGGCTCCGATTGGGCGTCCAAGAACTGACTCGAGTCGGCTTCGGTGCGGATGAGATGCAAGACGTTGCGTCGTTTTACAGTCGTGTCCTGCTCCATGGTGAAGATCCCGCACACGTGAAAGCTGATGTTCATGCGCTGAAGGCCGAATACCAAACCATTCGCTACTGCTTCAACGATGAAGGCCGTTCTGGATACCCTTGACGAGGGGATGCTGTGGAAGGCAGGAACGCATCTCGGTTGGCGTTGTTCGACCTTCGTGGAGATGGATGCTTTTTCGATCCGACGGGAGAACAGGTGGTCATCCTGGGTGTGGCCGACTTGCAGGTGTTCTTTGACTCGTTAGACCGCTGGTTCGAGGCGCCAATCGGAAGAAAACTCCTTTTCGCCGCAGCAGATGCTGAGGAACTTGCCCTCCAATCAGAATCGTTTCTCTTACCGAAGTGGTTTGGAAAAAATCGAGTCTTTCAGGCGATGAGAGAACGGTACATCCTGATGGGATGGGGTGTGTTTGAGGATGATATGATTAAATTTCCAATACACGATACGCTCGCAGTTGGCTTTTCCCTTGCCCACCGCGAACATGCCACGGGATCGAGGTGGAACGTGGAATGGCACCAACAAAGTTCTGAACACATTCGTCTTGCCTTTCAGCCAAAACCGCAAGCCATGCACCCTGCCACACGACCAAACGCGATGGCATGGGGCCAATGTTTGACTTCAAATCCGCTCGCATCGCAGCACGCGCTCGATATCGATGAGCGACCATACGGTTTTTTTGTCGGAGAACAACGCTGTGCGTTTTTACCGGTGGCGTTTTTTGATTTGCTCACCGACCAATTGCGTGGCCGTCGCTTTTCCCCAACTCACAAGGTTGAGGTGCCCCTCACGTGTTCAGGCGATCATCCGAATGTAGATCTGTTTTCTGCCTTGGTCGGTGCTGCGAAGGAAATGTTTCAAAACAGTTCCACGCCGGTGTATGTGCGACATAATTTGGATTGGGAAGAACTTCTCACACAGCGCTTCACAAACTTTGGATACGGTCGCGTGGAGGTTGAACAATCGATTGTTGAGGGAGGTGATCAAACTGTTTTTTCCATCCATTCTTCCATTCCAGCCTTTGCTTGCGGCGTGTTGATGGGGATGTGGGAACGATGTCATGGATTGAGATGCGAAGGCCGTGTGGAAATTCATGAGAACAAGGTTGAGCTTTTTATCGGAAAACCGGCGGTAGATTATTCATAAATTTCATCACACTGCGTTCTTTTTTGAAGTTGATTTTCTGCTCATCTTTGGTCAAGGTTCATAACCGAATCAACGCCTCGTTGGAAATGCACAGATGTGCGGGGTATGTCCCATGAGCCTTAATCACAACCAAATGGCGTATGTAGCAATTGTTTCCACCCTGATATTTGGGTCGCTCTTCGTAGGCGTATCCGGGTTTTTCCAAACCAATGAAAACATCGGTGGATTCGAGAGCGCTGTTGAAGACGACATACGTGGTGAATCCGAATTGATGGATGCTGCCCTCGACACCGACGGGGATGGCCTCTCGGACAAACTTGAGGAAACTCAGTACGGTACGGATGTGAACGATCCGGACACGGACAACGACGGGTTAAGTGATGGATGGGAGGTCCAACACGGGCTGAATCCGTTGGACAACGGAGAATCAGAAGACATCAATCTTGACCCCACGCAGAGCGAAGAAACCGAGGCCGAGGGAATCGAAAATGAAAGCGAATCTTGGCCCGATCCCAGTCAAGGGCCAACCGGAGACCCTGACCGAGACGGGTTGACCAACGCTGCTGAGGCCGAACTCGGCACCGACCCACAGCGTGCCGACACCGACAATGACGGTCTGAACGATCGGTGGGAGTCCCTCTACACCATGGGTGTGCAAACTCCTGGTGGAGAAGTCACCCTGTTCAATCCCCTTGACGGAAACTGGGATTGTTTGCTCCTCGACCAAGCCATGGTCGATGCCCTCGAAAGCAGGTTCAACGGAGAGAACGGCATGGCAGAGTGGGATGATTTGGCATCCAACGGCCGACATTCGTGCGACATGGTTCTTGACACGGACGACGACGGCCTTGCAAATTTTGAAGAAGAGGCCTTTGGCACCAATCCAACCGCACGCGACTCTGACCACGACCTGATTGATGACATCGTTGAAGTTGCCAATGAAACCATTGCTCTCTACATGGGCTTGGGAGAACAGTGCAATGAGAAATTGCTCGACCCTGTCCCACGTGTCGGTCCCTTCTTCGGTGTTGAGCGCAGTTGGTTCATGATGGACATGGACAACGATGGCTTACTCAACGGCCCCTCCGATTGGGACACCGACGGGGATGGCATGCCAGATGGATTTGAATACTGCTACTCCGTTCCTGCCATGGCGCCGAATGCCGCCTATGTGTTGAATCCTGCCAACGCATCCGACGGCTACGGTGACTGGGATGAGGATGGAATGAACAACCTCGAAGAATACCAGGTTGCTCAACTCTTTGGCGAAGGCAACTTCACTTCACCTTGGCTCGTTGACACCGACGGCGACGATATGCCCGACCAGTGGGAAGCTGCGAACGGCCTTCACCCCCGGTCGGCCTTGAACCGAGACGACGATCCGGACTTCGACGGTTGGGATTTGGATGGTGATGGTGATGTGATGTACAGCACGCTTGAAAACTCAGCCGTGGTTCATTCCATCGAAGTCACTCTCGGAGAACAAGTCGAGGCCAATCAACAAGTGGCCTCTGCTCGCATCACCCTCGCAGGTGGTAATCAGCAAATCATACCCATGAGGGCCCCTGTTGACGGTTATGTCTACTCCATCGACGTGGTGTTGGGGCAAACCATTGATTCCCGCCTCTACTCTTGGATGAACATCGTTGAGGAAGAAGAACGCTTCACGAATGTCATGGAGTACAAGGCCAACGACCGTGACCAGGATGGTATTCTCGACGGTCGCAGCACCGACCCCCTCAATCCAGACACGGACAACGACGGCCTGATCGATGGCATTGAGGTCATGGGCTGGGAAATTCTCGTCGTGAACCGTGGTGTTCAACCAACATGGGTCACTTCTGACCCGGGGCTTTACGACACCGATGCAGATGGCCTGTCTGACTTCGAGGAGTTCTCCTCAACTTGCAATCTCGGTGGTTCCAATGCTTCCAACCCCGATACCGATTCTGATGGACTCACGGATTTGGAAGAAGCCGGTGACAACTTCATGTGGGAGGGCGAGACCTATTCCACGAGCCCATGCATGTTTGATACGGACAACGACGGTCTTGAAGACGGAGAAGAGGTCATCGCAGGGGAAGACAATTTCCTCACGCACGCCAACAACTCTGACACCGATGACGACGGTTTGATCGACGGCCAAGAAGTCCTGTTTGTCCCGCGTCCATTCCAGAATCCAACCAACCCACTGTTGAACGACACGGATGCCGACGGCATGTTGGACGGCTGGGAAATGCAAGTGAAATCAGCGGAAGACAACACCAATTCTCACAGCCTTTGGGTCGCTACATCGACGTGGACCCGACCCGGTTGTGAAGCAACCCAATCCAGCTCCTGTACCATGCAACCCGGAGGTTATGTTTGGCAGAATTGGCTTGGTGGATTTGCCCTCGAGCCCAAGTTTGCAGTCAGCGAAATGAACTTGACTGGATTCCAAATGCCTACCAATACATTGTGCGATGGTTGCAACGGCCGATGGGCCCTCGATCCTTCTCTCGGTTCGCTCAAGGACGATACCTTTGACATCGACAACGACACGTTGGCCAACGGCATGGAAGCACCGGACCGCTGGGACACCAACCCTGTGGACGATGATTCCGACGGAGATTTGTTGCCGGACGGTTGGGAGGTCTACTACTCTCAAATGGCCTTTGAAAACGGTCTCGTTGACAACGAAAGTGTTGGTGTCTACGGTGCCCGTGGCGTGATGGACCCCTCCATGCCGGACAGTGATTTGGACGGAATTGATGACGGCTTTGAGGACCCCGACAATGACGGCCTGAACCGAACGGGACTCATCAAGCGATATTGTCCGGGTTACAACGATTCCACCAATTCAGAATGCAACATTGACCCAAACACCCCTGATGGACAGCGCTTCTATGACAACCTCGAGAATTACACCAATTTTGAAGAGATGCAAAATCGAACCAATCCCATCACCAACGATACCGATGGCGATGATTGGAACGACGGTCCTGAAGTCTACTACCAAGACCACGATGATGACGGCATGGCCACGGGTTGGGAATACCATTTCCAGTTTGATCCGTTCGATGGAGCCGACCGAATGGTGGATACTGACGGTGACGGCCACGTTAACTATTGTGAATACAAATGGGACACCAACCCAAGAAATCCTGTTTCATATCCAGGACAAGGCGAATTGTGTGACCCGTTCAGTGATTGACGCACGTGATGCAGTATGATCTCGCTTCGTATGAAGCCGGCTTGGTGCACATTCACCGTCGTTCTTCTCATGCTTGGGGCAGTTGCCGTTGCTACAGCCGAGCATGTGGACGATGAGCAAGCAGATTTGGTCGTCACGATTGAACAACACCACGGCGTATTGTTCGACGAGGCCATCAACTTCAGTGGCACCTCAACCCAACCGCTTCGCAACACAACATGGACAGTGGTGAACATCAGCGGTCCTACTCCCATTACGGTGATTTCAGGTCCTTATCTCACGACGGTTTCCCCAATTGCTGAAGGAGAATATGCATGGTCGTTGGATGTCGAAGTTGGGCCAATCGATTGCACGTGCTATCTTGAGTTGAGAACAGAAGATGCACAGCACAACGTTCAATCCACGTCATTGGTCTTTTACCTCGGCTCAGGGCATCACCGTCCGGTTTTGGTGGAATCTCTTCCGTCGATGGCTCCATCCACACTTGCACTCCTTGTTGTTCGGGACACCGTTGATGTTCCGTTAGAATTGGTTCTCCCTGCTGATCAAACAGGAGGTGTTCAAGTGTTTGCTGAAATGTGCGAGGCACCGTTTGAGGTGTGCTTGGGAAGTCCTACGCAGGTTGCCCTTCCGCACACATTCAGCGAACAGGGCCTGTTGGTGAGCATCAACGCAACCACGCTTGCTCTTCAAGAAGGCGTTTGGCAGTTTGATGTTCGGGTTGAGGACGCATTCTTACGCTCATCAACTTCGGTTCGTTTGTTAATTGCGTACGATGAAACACCACCAACCGTTCAGATAGCATTGCCGGATGCAATCACGGAGGGTACACCGTTCCACGTCTTTGCTGATGTAGATGATGGTTACGAGGGTGCAACCTCCACGATTACCTGGGCGTTAACCATGCCCAATGGAAACCTCCGTGCTCCGATACCAGCTGAATTGGTATCATCCCAACAACTGAATCTGAATCTTTCAGATTCTGGGAGGTACACCATTTCCGTCACTGCTTTGGATGCAACAGGACTTGCGACAACAATCGAACAACTGTTTCTTGTTGAAAATATCAAGCCAACTGCCTCGATTGCTGTTGATGGATTGAAGATTTCGAGCGGTTCATCAATCAAACTAGGGCCAGAGGGTAACTGGTCGCTTGACGCCCAGGACAGCCTCGATAACGAAGAGGTGGAGTACCTGTGGGTGATCAACGATGTGCTCTCCATCCGAGGTGTTCCTGCACTCCACCTCGAGGATTTCCCATCAGCGGGCATCCACACGGTTGAGCTGATTGTCTTTGATGACGACGGGGCGACAGATACATGGGAAATTGAGGTTGAGATTCTTGAATCTCCTCAATCACAACAATCCTCTTCGTTGTTCGGTATGATTGGGGTTGGCCTTCTCGTGTTGCTCCTCCTTCTTGCGTTTGCGAACCTCAAGCCTTCGACACCTCAAGGTTCGGACCTCCCCAAATGGGAACATCGACGGATGGAGGTTGAAGGCGAGAACGATGCCTTCGTTGCTGACCTTGATGCAACGATTGAAGAAGATAAAGCGCGAGGATGAAGCATGTTCGCCGAAGCGCTTGAGAGGCTACCACCCCAACCTGCCGCCACTAAGGTAGAGGAATTTCGTGAGCGCCAACAACGTTTGACGGCTCAATTCCGTTCAGATGACGTGCTCATCCTTCCATCCCCGTCGTTTGCTGTCCATTCAAACGATGTCGAATATCGGTACCGTACGTCCAGCGATTTGCTGTATCTCACTGGCTGGACTGAGCCTGAATCAGTGTTCGTGCTCCGACAACGAAACGGTAGGTGGGTATCTGCTCTTTTTGTGCAACCCCAAGACACCCTGAAGGAAATTTGGGAAGGCCGTCGGCCCGGTGTTGAAGGGGCGCTGGAACACTACCCCGTTGATGAGGCATACAACAACGACGAGTTGGCGACCAACTTAGGTGAGTGGCTTCAGGATGCAAAGCGGGTGTTTCTACGTGGAGGTGTTCACAAAGAAGTGGATGCTGTGGTTGACGAAGCCATTCGTCGAAGAGACCGTGCTCGCCAACATTTCGGAACGGGCCCTGTGGCAGTCGAAGACCCCTCTGGCATGCTCGCCGAATTGCGTCTTCGAAAATCCTCCTCAGAAATTGAACAGATGGTCTATGCGAGCAAAGTGGCCAGTTTGGCTCACGAATTGGCCATGCGCCACAGCCGGGAAGGTGTGACAGAGTATCAACTCCAATCGGTCATTGAGGCCTTCTTTTCCTATGCAGGGGCGTCAGGTTGGTCGTATCCATCCATCGTCGGTTGCGGGGAGAACGCAACGATTCTCCATTACACCACCAATCAAGACACCTGCGGTCAAGATGAAGTGATTTTGATCGACGCTGGTGCTGAATACCGCGGTTATGCGAGCGACATCACACGGTCCTGGCCAATTTCCGGGAAGTTCTCAGAGCCCCAGCGTGAGATTTACCAAGTTGTTCTTGACGCTCAGTATGCCGCCATCGAGGCATGTCAGGTGGGCGCATCCTACACCGCTCCTCATGAGGCTGCGCGTCGGGTCCTCGCCGAAGGGCTCATTGGTCTGGGCGTGATTGAACAATCGTTGGAGGATGCCTTGGATTTGGATACCGGCGACCTTCGAAAATGGTACATGCACAACACGAGCCATTGGATTGGTCTCGACGTGCACGATGCCGGCGTATACAAGCCCGGTGGTGTGGCACGAACCCTTGAACCCGGTATGTGTTTGACCATCGAACCTGGCCTTTACTTTGGTGCTTGGCGTCCAGATGTTGACTGTCCTGAGCGTTATGCGAACATTGGTATACGAATTGAGGATGATGTTCTCGTGACGAGCGATGGTCCCGTAATTTTGACAGAAGACTGTCCCAAGACCATCGAGGAAATTGAAGAAATTGTTGGAAAATCCATGGTTTGAGGGATGCTGCATGGCATGGTCTCAAATTTTGGAGCGACAATCTACGTGGACCCGTGGCATCTCCTCTTCACTCCGTTTAACTCGAGAGGAGGCCACGGTTCTCTACGAAGAAGCCCCATTGCACCGCTTGATGCAGGCCGCTCACTTACGGCGGATGCAGATGCATCCGGGTGGCCAAGTGACCTACTTGGTTGACCGCAACATCAACTACACCAACGTGTGCACGATTAACTGTCAATTCTGCTCGTTTTATCGCCCACCCGGTCATGATGAAACCTACACACAAACCTACGAGGAAATTTCTCAACGCGTGAAGGAACTGGAGGACATTGGTGGTTCACGTATTTTGATGCAAGGGGGCGTTAACCCATCGCTTCCTTTCTCGTGGTACATCGATCTCTTGCAACACCTCCGAACCCAGCACCCTTCCATCGATCTCGATTGCTTCAGTCCCATTGAGATTGAAGGTTTGGCAGAAGTCTGCGGAATGACCACGTTGGAGGTGTTGCGTCAACTAAAACAAGCTGGAATGCACGGTTTACCCGGCGGCGGTGCAGAGATGCTGGTCGAAGAAGTACGAAAGGATGTTTCGCCAAAAAAAGGCGCTCCCGACAACTGGTTGAGGGTGATGGGCGAAGCGCAATCCCTCGGACTCACCACCAGCGCAACCAACGTCATTGGATTTGGCGAATCGGCTGCTCAACGCGTTGAACACATGTCAAGAATCCGGGATTTACAGGACACCTCGTTAGAAAACCATGATACGGGTTTCACCTCCTTCATTGCATGGCCAGTCCAACTTGAGGTGAATTCCTTTGGAAGGCGAAACAGAGGCCAAAACAAGCACGTTCTCGGCGCAGGTTCATCTGAATATCTGCGCCATGTTGCCGTCTCCCGTTTGTTTTTTGACAACGTTGAACACATTCAAGCGTCCTGGCCAACCATGGGTCTTGAGATTGCCCAAATGGCTCTGTTGGGCGGCGCAGACGATGCAGGTTCAACCATGATGGAGGAAAATGTCGTTTCCGCCTCAGGGACAACGAAGATGGATGCCTCCGAATTGGAACTCCAATCTTCCATTATTCGGGCTGGCTTCGTCCCCCTGCGAAGGGACAGCGACTACAACCACCTTCCAACGAACGTCGATGAAGGCGCCTCAAAACCCCTGGTCGCACCTACGCCTACGCTGTCGTAGGTCCGTAGAAGACGATCCAAATGACAGCCCTGATGTTTCTTCCACCGTTTCCGATTCCATCGGATGGGACATATTCTGCGCCATTGTAGTAGCCGCGATAGACCAAATGGTTGCTCGTTGTGTTGTCAACCCAATCGGTGATGTCGAATGTCCATTGTTTGACATCTTGTCCTGCACACCAACCCGCTCGCCCAAACGGCCACGAACCGAATTGGTTCGCTACCACGCCGTTGTTCACCTCGTTTTCACACCCTTCGCTGCTGTACACAATGGGGTGCCACTCGTAGGTCTGGTGAGAGCCCATCGTGTAGTAGTGTTGGTGATCACAGAATTCGGCACAGTTCGCTGTGTCTTTGTTGAACCCATGACCGGTGATGGTCGCCACGATTTCTACGCTGGTGGTACCCTGCGGGACGGTGAAGTTCATTTGGCGGAGATAGCGAGATTCGTTGTTGTAGGTCCCGTCAAATTGCCCACCACTGAAGGCGTACGTGCCGTTGACCGAACGCGTACCGCTTCCCCAATCGCTGAAGAGGAAGGTTACCGTGAGGTCACCACGATTTGCACCTGCGTACTTGAAGCGGCGCTCCTCGCCATCGTTGAGCATGAACAAATAGGGTGAGATGTCCGTCAACCACATACCCTCTCGGCCATAGGTGGTGATCCATCGCACCATCTCGGTGTTGCACACTGAACTGTTGTCGGCATCGCAGACGTACATGTAGGCCAGATAATCCCACTCATGGCACCCTCCATAACTTCCATCAGACTTTTGATAGCGATTCGTTCGTTCATAGCAAGCATGCTCGTGATAGACTTCGAGTGTGTCGTAGGAGCTAAGATTGCCTGGGAGACTGAACGTGCCGTTGCTGAAGGATGAATATCCACCTCCCCATCCACCGCTGTGCCGTTGGAAATCCATGATGGAGACAGCATGGACTGCAGGGTCTTGGCTCCGAATTTTCGTCGGGAATTCTGCGACCCACTGATTGGTTTCGTAGGAGAGGTGGTAGGGGTCATTGGATTGCGAAGTCCAAGCATAAAGCGAACCCGTTTCTCGAGCGAGTTGGAATCGGTCGATGCCCATGTAAACGGGATTGTTGAAGGAAGAGATCATTGAGCCAAGTCCACCGCCCAAATTGCTTGCATCGATGTCGATGTAGTGGATTCGGTCATCCCAATAGGCTTCCTCAGATGCGGTTAAGCCTGCGAGAACTGCATTACGCTGTTGGATGACATCGTTGTGGTAAGAGTTGTCAAATGAGCCGTAGAAGAGGTGGGTATTTTCGGGTAGGTTCCGAATAAATTTGCCGGGGTTTTGCCCCCAGGTCGCACCGTTGTTGCTTCCGTCAGAATTGGTGTACTTGAACATGAAAAAATAGACATCGTAACCGGTCCATCGGTCTTTGAAATTGAACGAGCCGTTGAGCGTGGGAAAGGAGAATTGCGGAACCACCTGCATGGGTCCGTTCAACGAGGTAGCATCCGTCCAAGATACAGGGTTCTGGACAACAGCACAGCCGAGTTGGTCAACGCTCCAGCGATCGGGTGAGTCCGCACATCGGTCAACGTTGGCAAACACGCCATCGCCGTCAAGATCTGCACATCCGACAAGGTTGACGCTAAGGCCAGCAGGAGTCCCCTCGCACTGGTCTTCTAAGTCGTTGACACCGTCGTTATCTGTATCCCTCTCGACTGCTGCGCAACCGTGTTCGTTCACATCGGTTGCATTGGTCGGTGTTTTGGGACACAAATCCAAGGTTGCACCTGTCGCATTCACATCGTGAACACCGTCGTTATCGTCATCATCGTCCTCTGTTGCGTCTTCGCAGCCATCGTTGTCCCAGTCCGACGTCGGCGTTGATGTCCACGATGCAACGCCCTTTGGACACATGTCATCGCCATCGGGGTGGTCGTCGTTATCGTCGTTGTCGTCTTCGTCAAGGTCTGAACATCCGTCGTTGTCCCAATCGCTGTACCGGTTCGAGTACCATCCTTTGCGGCCTACTGGGCACAAATCAACCTCGTCTTCAACGCCATCGTTATCGTCGTCCACATCTTCATCTGCATCGTGGCAGCCGTCGTAATCGTAGTCTGCACTCGGTGTGCTCACCCATCCAAAAGAGGTTGGACACCCATCATGCTGGTCGATGATGCCGTCGTTGTCGTCATCATCGTCTTCGTCGTTGTCTCTGCAGCCATCTTCGTCTGCATCGGTGGTGAGCGTTGACTGCCATCCTTCATCTGCACCAAAGCCGTCGGGACATCGATCGTTTGCATTTTGTACGCCGTCACCATCGGTATCGTCCCCTGCACCCTCGATGATGACCTGCGTTGTGGAAACATCGGACAGCACGGTGAATTGACCGCAGGTTGCCTTGGTGGTGATGGTGTGGGATGAACTTGCCTCAGTAAAGTCAAGCAGCACTTTCCACGCCCCATCGTCTTCAAGGGCTAAATTGCCGACGGTGCCGTCGGTAATTTCGTACACAACGGTGCAGGAGGGAATGGATTGATGCGTAACGGAGCCCTCAAACCACGTGACGTTGGGTTCTTCGAGAACGAGCCGATTGCTGGTGGAAAGGATAGGTGCCTGTTCAGCAGGTGGTTCAACAGACAGCACCAGCACCAACGGTTGGAGTTGAGGTTCCATGGTGCTTGACCCGGTATTGGTAAACCCGACCGAGACGATGAATTCACCAACAACCTCCGGGGTAAACGCCAGTTGGTAACCGTTGTTTTGTTCGGTCCACTCAACGAGTTCTACCCTTGCGAAGGTTGGATTGATGACCGAGACATCCGGTTGATATTCGCCTTCTCCAAGTTGGTTCACGCTCAGAAGGTAGGTCACCGTCTCTCCGAGTTGAACGGTTTCGGGTGCCAGTGTCCAAGAAACATCTAAACTGTAGGTGGTTGGCGTGTCGTCGGGTTGTTCCGGAGCGGGGTCGGTCGCTCCAAGACAACCAGCAAAAGCCATGATGCCCACGAAGAAAAGTGCCGTCCATTGCTTGGCAGCCATGGGTTTTGGTTCGCAGCGATGTCTTTCAATGTGTTGCAAGGGAGATGTCCATCTCAGACCGACCGTCGTGGAGCGGCAGGATTTCAAGGCTGACTGCATCTGTGCAGTGGGCTACATTCAACGGTTCTACCCAGAGCAACGGGCCACCTTTTTTCCTATCAATTCGGAGAATGCACTCCCAGTGGACGCGCAACAAATCCGTATTAACAGAACCCGGCCATGTACCGAGAGGCGGCTGCAACATCACCTGGTTTCCTTCCTCCCATCGTTGGTGTTCTCCGCTTTCCATGATTCGCATCGGACGAAGGTAGAGTCCTCCTTGGACTTCTTGCATTTCCATTGGAGCATCTTCACCACCTGCGGTTCCGTCATCAAGTCCAACGATCCAGTGATGCGGAAGTTCAGTTGAAAGTCCCGGAGGAGGTTGATGATGTTCGTCTCTTCCCAATTCCTGGAGAAGGACTTCACGGGAAGGAGGCAGGATGCCGACTCTCCAAAAGACGTCAACGTGGTTCCATTGGGGGTCCATTTTTGGGAAGTTCACCGACAAGACAAGCGGTTGATTGGCAATTGGCTTTTGTTCAATCTGAAGCAGAGGTCGTCGCGGATTCGAAGCCAAGAAAGCGTTTTGTCGTCGAAGTTCCAGTAAATTGGCAAAAACACGGACCAAGAGCGGCGCGAAGATCAGCGGGACCACGAACACGGCAAGCGCCGGATAGTCCAACAATCCCCAGCGTACGGTTTCTAATCCATACACTGGCAAACCGAGGGCGAGCATCAACGGTGACACAAAGAGATAGAACAACGCTCCTAAAAGAACGAGGACAACCCCGTTGATGAACTGGCGAATGATGTTGTGGATGGGACTGGGGACCAAATACCAACCCGTTCGCTGGTGCTGTACGGCATCCACAAACGGCTCACTCTCCAAGACAGGCCCTTTTTGCTCTACGGCAAGGTCCTCCCCATCATAAGAAAATGAACGCTCGAGGAACCAAGCGTTGTTGGTGCCAAGTTTGAACGACGGGTTCGTCGATGTCATGGCTTTCATGGCTTCTTCTCTGGATGCAAATTCCCCGCGTTCATGGAGTTGCGTGGCAATGGGGAGGGATGATGGAATCCATCGGGCGGGTTCAAATGGCGGATAGCGGATGTTGTGAATCTCGTAGAGCTGTTTCATGGAGAGCCCTCACGAGAGTAGGAGGCGAACCCCTGCTTTGAGGGCGAGCGGTCGGAAGGCTGGCACCTGTTTGAGCAACGCCATGCCGAGGGGCACGGGTTTCTCAATATCGCCTATTTCGTTGATGATCGCCAACGTGTCGGGGTGGGCGAAGGCGTTGAAGTGCTTGTCAAGCGTGGCGTCATCGCAGTCGCTCACGAGCAGATTTCTCAGTGCCCTTGCTTTGTCTTGTTCCCGTTTCATGGCGTCCCAGGGTTTTTTGGTGATGACTTTTAATTCACTTTCCGAAAGGGTGTCGTTTTCAACAGCGTGCACCAATTCATCGAGAATGCACTGAATCTGGCGGAAACCGGGGCCAATCCCTCCCCCGGTAGTAGGTTTCGCCATGCCAGCTGCATCTCCCAGCAAAAGCACCCTGTCTTTGACTGGTCGCTTGACCATACCTGACGGAACCGGGCCGCAGTATCGGGCAACTTCAGTCACATTTCTGAACCGTTCCTTCCACAACGGGTGGTCCATCAGGTCTTGGTAGCAGGACTCGATGCTCCTTCCGTTGAGTCGGTCGGCGGTTGACCAAAGTCCGATGCGATGAGAACCAAATCCCGAGGGGATCACCCAAGCGAAGAAACCTGGGGCAATGGCGGACCCACTGTACATTTCCAACCATCGGTCGCGTCCCTCGTACCCAACGATTTCCGTTTGAAATCCGATCATGAGCTCCTTGGGCCGTCCCATCTTGAAATACCGACGTGTCCAACTGTGAGCGCCATCCGCTCCAATGAGCAATTTACACGAAACGGTCCATGGAGTCCCATTCTTATCGACGGTGAGGTGCACGCCACGGTCGGTAACTTCTGCGGCAATGGGTTTGGATTCGAGCCAAAGTTCTGCACCTGCTTCCATCCCCTGTTGAACGACGTACCGGTCAAACTGCTTTCTGCAGACCACGTAGGTTCGCAATACGCCCTCGGTGCCGACCGGCACAAGGGTTCCACTGGGTCCGTGAATTAAAGCCCCGTCCACTTCTTCGAGGACAGTGTGCTCTGCTGCAACCACCCTCATGGCAGATGGCGTTACCAAACCTGCACACTGGAATGGCCTTCCGATTTCAGCGTGTTCTTCCAGCATGAGGACACGTATGCCCCGTTCAGCCAGTAACGCAGCAGCCCGTCCACCCACAGGGCCTGCGCCGACGATGACCACGTCAACGTCAACGGTTGCCATGGAACTTCCTCGTGGAGGTCGTGTTTCAACCTTCCTTCACACAGCGGGGTCTAGGAGCGTTTTGCGAATTTGTACGCCACGGATTCGTTCTTTCTCAGGTACAACGAAGCAGCAAATGGATTCCCCGTTTTCTTCGAGGTAAAATCATCAAACGGTCCGAGGTTTCGAGTTTCAATCAACGCCTTCGCTTCCTCCCGCGTGATATCACGCTTCGAGATGGTCCTTTCCAAATGGATTTTGCAACCCGTTCCAGCCTCTTCTACGGTGTAGTGGGTTTCGGTTTCGATAATGTTGGCTTTGTGCGTGGGGCAAACACCAACCACGCCCGGTTCGACAGGGAAGCGTTTTGCATCAGCGGCAGCCGCACGCGGAGGGAACTCAAACGAGACTCTGTTCTTGTCCAGCACCAGAAACGCATTGAACGGTCGGTTTCGCTTTGAGGTAAAGTCTTCAAGAAGTACAGACTTTCCCTTGGTGAAGATGTCTTTCGCCTCTTCTGGTAGGATGGTGCGCTTGCACATCACGTTCTGCATCCCGCGGAAGGTGCAGTCATCAAAGTCACAAACGAAGCCTGAGGCTGTGATGCGAATGGAGCCGTGGTCACACACAGGGCAAGCACACAAGGTCTCGTCATCTTCACTGGCCTCGCCTGCAGAACTTCCCTTGGCGACGACCTTCCCGTCGTCTTTCAGTTCAACCGAGGTTTCGTATCCCTCACCTGCTTGAGAAAAGAACCCGTGGAGTTGGTCAATGCTGCGAGTTTCAATCAGTCGCATCGCGGTTGTACGATCGAACCAACGACCGGATGTGTCTTTCCAAAACACAAAGGAACATCCTTTATCGCGGCCTTCGTTTTGTTCACACTGATAGGAAAGTGTGGTTTCAAGAATGTTGGCTGAACAGGTAGGACAGTGACCGAGCGGCGGTTCACTGGCGTAGAGTTTGCTTCGCTCGTGGTCACGAATACGTTCAACGAGAACACCCGTTTGTTCGATGATTTTGGCCATGTAGGTTTCCATGGATTGCTCTCCCCGCTGTACGGCTAGCAGCGACGCCTCCATGTCCCCGGTGAGTTCCGGTGAAGTAATCCACTCGACTGGAATTCGTCGTAGAATATCAATCATCCGAATTCCGTGGGGTGCAGCGCTGATGGTTCCGTTTCGAGAGCGTCGGATGTAGTTTCGGCTGAGTAATTTCTCAATGGTATCGGCTCGGGTAGCGGGTGTTCCCAAACCCTTGTCCTTCATGGCTTCGGCAAGTTCATCGTCTTCAATGTGCTTTCCGGCGTGCTCCATCAACTGGAGGAGGCTGGCTTCTTTCAATCGATTCTTCGGTTTGGATTTTTCTTCCGAGAATTCATGTTCATCGAGTTTGGTTTGGCACGGATTCGCAGGGAGTTTGCCCCATCCTTCAGGAACGTTGTCCTTTTTGTGGACAACTGCCCGCCAACCAGGGGTGGCGATGGACTCCACATCCCTAACGAATTGATGTCCGTTGGCTGAAGTGGTTCGTTTTGTCACGGTCCATTCAGCAACCGGGTGCCACGAGGCGAGGAAATTCCGAGCGATGAGATCGTAGAGTTTCGCGTGGTCGCTGCTCAGGTTTTTTGGAGGGTTTTGGCCCGTTGGAACAATCGCGTAGTGGTCTGAAACCTTGGCGTCGTTAAAATTTCGAGCAGCGTTTGAAAGACCGTTTGATTGCAAGCGATTGACATGTTCGGTATAATCCGATTGCGCTTTCAGTTGCTCAAGCGTTTTCGCGACCGTTTCATGCATGTCTTCAGGCAAGTGCTTTGAATCTGTCCGCGGATAGGTGGTGAGTTTGAATTTGTCATAAAGGTCCTGTGCAATGCCGAGTGTCCGTTTGGCCGACCAAGACCATAAGCTGTTGGCTCTTTTTTGAAGCGTCGTCAAATCAAAGGTAAGGGGAGGTTGTTCCTTCTTGGTCCGACTGGTTTCGTTGGTTTCGAACGGTTTATTGGAGGCCAGCAGTTCTTCAATCGCCTCTTTCTCTGCGACCTCGGTGATCCTGTGCGCCTTCCTTTCTGGGAAATCGGGGTCATCTTTGTGGCCAACGCGCTCCCAACGAGCCGTCCATGTTGCGTCACCTGCAGTAAAGGTGGCGTGTAGTTGCCAAAAAGGAACGGGAATGTGCGATAGGACAGCGAGTTCGTGATCGACCACGAGAGCGAGTGTTGCGGTTTGAACCCGACCAAGTGAGTTGGAGGACCGATCTCGCCTGTTTTGCGGAAGGAAGGTGTTGGCAACTCTCGAACCGTTCATGCCGATAATCCAGTCGGCATGAGAGCGTGAGTAGGCTGCATCGCTGAGTGCTTGATACTCCTCTCCATTTTTTCGTTGCTCAAACGCAGCAAGCATGGCATCATATGTCATCGACTGCATCCACATGCGAGACACAGGAGTTTTCACCTTCGCATGTTGAACGATGGTTCGGAAAATGAGTTCGCCTTCTCGTGCCGCATCGCAAGCATTGACGATTTCAGTGACGTCCTTGTCCTTGATGAGTTTCTTGATGGCGTTCAGTTGGGTTTTGTTACGTCCTCCTTTTGGTTTGTATTCGAACGTGGCTGGAACATAGGGGAGCCTGTCAATGGATTTCCGCCAATTTTTGAACGCTTCATCATATTCATCCATGAATTTGAGTTCGAGCAAATGGCCAATAGCCCAGGTGATGATAATGTCGTCACTGTGCCAGTGGGTGTCCAGTTTTTTACCCACACCAAGCACGTTTGCAAGGTCCTCCGCTACACTTGGCTTCTCAGCAATAATGACGATGGACATGTTGTGGAAGCCCGACGACGACCATACTTGAACCCTCCTTTATGTCCAAGATGGGCTCCTTGCACACATGAAATGGAACATTTCATTCATTGATTTCGTCGGTTTTGATGCGTTTTCTGCTGGCTGCTTCGTTCCATGGTTGCTCTGCCTCGGCCCCTGCACATCCAACACATCCAGGATAGCCAGCGTCGAGCAAATCGAGAGCCGTGGCCTCAACGCATGACCATGCCTCGTGGGCATTGAGCGGTATCCACACAACATCCGTTTGTGGTTCGTCCATGCCGCAATGCACCACTGGCTGCATCCCTGTCGTTTCGCAGAAGACGACAGCGCCTCCTTCGTCAAGTTTGAATTCAGGGAACGTGACTTTCGAAGGGAGGCGATCGCCCATGGTCACAGCCAAATGATGCACGCGTTCCTTCATCCACGAAGGCCCACAGACAGTGAGGTAATCCTCTCTCAAGAGTATTCTTGCAGCTTCACGAACCGCAGGCCATCGCGGGTCGGTGATTCGCATGATTACAGGGAAACGAAGGCAAGTCTTGAAGGATGGTATGCACGGGAGTTGGACCATGGGCATTCTTTACCGATGGTTTGGACGTCCACTTCTCCGGTTACAAGATTCGGAACGTGCCCACCACCGCAGTTTGAAACTCCTCCGTCTCACCTCCTCAACACGGCTCGGGCGAACAGGTCTTCGTCTCGCTTTCAAGCCTCGCTGCACGCTACCAGTTGAGGTGTTTGGACACCGGTACGATCATCCGTTTGGATTGGCTGCAGGCATGGACAAAAATGCGGCAGCATTGAACGGATGGCCCGCCTTAGGGTTGAGTTTTATTGAGATTGGCGGGGTGACGATGCTCGGACAGGATGGGAATGACAAACCGAGGATGTTCAGAGCGAACGCATCCAAGGCACTCATCAATCGCATGGGCTTCAACAATGCCGGAAGCGAAGCCATTCGAGAACGCCTCGCATTTCACTTCAAACGTTATGGTAAACCGAATGTCCCCCTGTGGGTGAATCTCGGTAAATCGAAAATAACGCCTCTTGATGAAGCCCATATGGACTATGCCACCACCATGGATCGACTTTGGCCGTTTGCCGACGTGTTCGTCATTAACGTGTCCTCACCCAATACACCCAACCTGCGAGAACTCCAAAACGACGACGACCTCCGACGAATCCTCGATGCGTGTCACGAAGTGAATACAAAGCATGTCGCAGGTGGTACTGAACAAGCTAAACCGTTGTTGGTGAAGATTGCTCCCGATGTTTCTCATGATCAACTGGAACTGATGGTGCGAACTGCACAGGCTGGCAACGCTGCAGGCATGGTGGTGTGCAACACAACGGTAGACCGCCCATCAGCTCAACACCCCCGTGAGCAAGTTGTTTTTTCCGAAAACGGTGGCATGAGTGGCCAGCCACTCAAAGACCGTTCAACGCAACTCATTCGGGATGTCCGGCACATTGCAGGACCAGAATGGCCCATCGTCGGCGTTGGAGGCGTTTCTTCTTCGGAGGATGCTTGGGAGAAAATAGGGGCAGGTGCAACCCTCCTGCAGGCGTACAGTGGATTCGTCTTTGAGGGGCCATCCTTGGGGAAGTCAATCGTACACGGTCTCCGAAGGAGACTGAAAGCGGGTGGTTACGCTTCCATTGGAGCGGCGGTCGGACACGACGACGAGAATTGAGAGGATTGTTAAGGGTCCTTGAGGTGGTAAGTTACAATGTGGGCCCGCCGAACCCGAATACTTCTCATCGGCGGTGTCCTCACACTCGGCTTGCTCGCAACCCTTCTCCTGCAGTCGCCGGTGCCCACTCAGACAGTGGATGAGTTCATGAAATCGCCTGAGCAGTATGTTGACCAAGAAGTGGCGTTGCGTGGTGAAGTTCAAGACGGTACCATCGACAACACCAGCATGACCTTTGTGCTTGAGGGCACTGCATCCACCATTCAAGTCGTGTTTGCTGACGCCTCCGTCTCAAACGGGCTTGACGACAACCGCACGGTCTATGCCGAAGGCACCGTGCGTTACGATGGAGCATCGTATTACTTGGAGGCACAAATCATCAAGACATCGTGCCCTTCAAAGTATGAAGAAGTTGAATCAACCGAGTGAAATGAGGTTTCGTTGCCTTCATATAGGCTGAGTTGAAGGCGTTGATGGGATAGGTGGGGAGCTCGGCGTACCCTGTACCACAAAGCGTCGTTATGGTGGACTGAACGCCTTGGGGCGGCGAAAGCGGTCGCGTGGTTCCCGTAGGCGGACGTTGATGTCTCGCCCCCACATGACTCGGGTGTCATGAACCGTCTCCGGAAGGAAACGGGAATTGGATAACCGGGGGACTAGGTCAGGCCGGGAACGGAGCAGCCCTACCTGGGGCCATGGGTGCTGTGGGGATCCGGGATGGAGAATGCCTGCGGATTTGGCCACGCGGAGCGCGCGTCCACCCTTGGCACTCCCACCTAAATGTCAAACACCACGTCTGCATACCATCCTGGTCCCTCAAACGTTGGCACATCGGGCCAATCACTCACAATGATGGCACCTCGCTCCACTTCACTCACGGTCAATTGGTGTGTGGTGACGGCTTTAATTTCGATTTCTCGTTCCACACTGTCTGCATCAACCCACTCAACATGGGCCACGATTTCGAGTCCGTCTTGTCCCTCTTCCACCTTGCATTGCACATCGACCAACCATTGGTTGTGAACCTCTGCTTTGTAGAGGATTTCTTCAAGCCAAGCAATGAACAAGAACGCATGGTCGTTTGGATCGTGCGGAGATTGTATCCGCCATTCCCCCGTATGGCGGAGATGTTCGTTGATGCTCTTTGCCGCCGGAGAAGACATGAGGTAGTGTTGTACACCGAGCGCGCTTTCTTCGAACAGACGAGGTAAAGAGGGGGCAAACACCCGCATCCCCACGTCGGCTGTTGTTGGCCAGAGCCAGAAACTCACGGTCCCACCTCATCGCTTGGAGACCTGCAAATTCCAAACATGTTCTCCGACACGGTGAATCATGTCATCCCTGTTGAGGACAAAGGAATCGGTCTGTTCTGCTCCAAGAATACACTCACATGCAGCGTTTGCCAACAACGCCGTGGAATGGACGTCCAAGTCTCTGGAGAGGGCGAAAGCGATGGCGACGGCGGCCGCATCGATCAGACCGATCATCTGTCGCAAATCCAAAAGCCCACACGGAGCATGGACGGTTTCGGCATCGGCTGAATATATCGTAACACCACCCTCTCCAGAAAGCACCACGAGATGCTTCCAGTGGTACTGGTGAAGTAATTTCTTTGCTGCTTCAGCGCCGGTGGTTGCCGCCAGCCTCCGCCGCATCAATTCCAAGCCTTGGGATTGGAAGAGAATCCAGTCGACCCCCTCAGTCCGGTGCAATCCTGTTAACTTCGGGTCTGCGATGACTGGAATCCCTCGTTCTTTTGCTGCTGCAAACAGCATGTCGGCTCCCTGGTCGGTGATGACACCCTGTCCGTAATCTGACGCAATCAACGCCGAAGCACCCTCGAGGTCCTTGATCGCTTGGTCGTACAACGCCACGGACGCTTCTTCTGGAACCGGATCGTCGTCCTCAATGTCCCAACGCAGCAACAATTGCTCTTCTCGAATTAAACTTTCACGAGAGGCCAACATTCTCGTCTTCACCGTGGTGGTCCGGTCTTCTATGATGGCAATGCCGTGGGTGGTAACACCCTCGGATTCCAAGGACTCGATGATGCTCAAACCCGCACCGTCATCACCAACGACGCCAAAGAGGTGACTGTCCATCCCCATTGAGCGAAGACCACGAGCAACGTGAGCGGCGGCACCCACATCCTCTTCCCGGGAAGTTTCTCTCAACACCGGAACGGGTGCTCGTGAATTCAAATTGTTGGCGTATCCGTGGATGTAGCAATCCATCATCACATCGCCGATGAGAACGATTTTAGCCGATTCTTGTGACCGAAGGTGGCCTTTGAGTGTTGAAAGGGTGTCGTGCAACATTGCTTCTTCATCGGTCATGCCCATGTGCTTACCTCCTTGTGGATTGGGAAAGTTCTGCTAGAATATGGTCGTGTTCTTCATCGGAGATGTCAAGTTGGGTGCGAAGTGTTCTCAGCATGGCATGTTCATCTGTCGTAATGACATTGTCCTGAAGTGCCGTTTTCACAGTGGCCTTGTAGGTCTCGTAGTGTTCCGATGTTGCAGGTTGCTCTCTCGCCCGTTCGAGCAGCGCATTGTGGGTGACCTGGTCGATACCAAAAGCAACCCTGAATGTGTCGAGGAGGTCAATTTCTTCCTGCATGATTTCCCCATCATCCAAGGCCTGCAAAATCATGTCGTAATACACCTCTTCTGGAGGTGGAATCTTCAACGATTTCCTTGCTTCGTTTGAGAGGCGACGTGCGCGTTCGGGGTGCATGCCGAGGAACTCCACGACTTCGTTGAGAAGGGATTGTTCGTCTTTGGTAATTTTCCCATCCTCCCATGCCCGTGCAAACATACGGCGTACCAACTCCTCGCCGTACTGTGCGTCGATCGAAACCATACCCTCGGGATTCGACACAGGCGAGATTAATGCGGTCGTGTGGAACACCATGCCTTCGTCAACGTGAGAAAGGAGCTCCAACACCGGCTGAGGCGACGACCAGAGTGTCCCCAACGGTTTCGCATTTCCATCTACCGTGACAATCTGGGCAAAGATTCGGTCTCGAAGGGACTCTGCTTGGGCCGTCCCATCTTCGGTCAACGTGTAGACGCGTTTGCGTTGTTTTCCCCCTGGTATGTGACGTTGAGTCACGGAGATGATGCCGTTGCTCTCCATCCGTTTGAGGGTGCGAGGAATGTGTTTTCGTTGAACGTGAACAGCTGCTGATATTCCTGCCTGCGTCAGCGTTGAAGGGGCTTCCCAACCTCCGCTTGGCAATTGTTGGTTCAACAAATGGAGGAGTGTTCGCTCTTCCGTGGTGAGTGAGCCAAGATATCCCTCAACCATGCGAACGGCCTCATCACTTCGTGGCCGTAGGTAGCACATAGGACAATCGGTTGAGGCGACGGTCTCAAATGGTCCATCTTCGTGGACAAGCCATGGCAGGGAGGGAACGGAAATACACACCACGGGTCCGCTCACGTCGGCCATTGGGTGAAGCCAGGACGCCCAATCAAGTTCCCGCAAATCCACTTCCTGCTCCGGAATTTCGAGACGGTGGTTGGTATTTGCCTGCACCACATGCCCAACGCCTCCACACAAAGAGCGCCTTGGGAAAATTGTCAAAGGATGATGGAATCGTAATGACACCCGCCGAGGTGCTCTTTTGCCACTGGTACCGCCATGTTCCTCTCCCCGCAGCACTGGAGGGGTGGTTTGAAGGTCGTGTTCGAGAGGATTCGGGACTTGCTTTGAGGGTCATTGCCATGGATGTTCTCCGCAACGGAGGAGAGCGTGTTGTTCCAGCAGTCCATCTGCGGGAACGATTCCCTTCGTTGAGCGAATTCACATGGGCCATTCGATGGGAGCGGCATGAACCATGGACAAAACATGGAGGATTTAGTCAGGTTCGACTTCAACATACCAACGATGTGTTGGATTGGACCGAATTGCTGCAGTGGGTTGACGATGTCCACCAAGCAGGACATGTTGCCGAACTTTGTGTGGTCGACAATGAATTTGATGCGACGATTTACCATCTTGCCCGAACCCATCCAAGCGGAACACAACGTTTGTTCTCAGATCTCTCAGAATCGGATCAGCAACGCATGAAAGAACAAGCGCTTGGTGCGGCAGAGTTGAACGATGGTTATTTCATTGCCAACCCCGATTCGTGGTCGCTGCCATCGCTTGGCATCGAGCATTTTTCTGGCAGATTTTTGCGCAGGGAGGAACACACCTATCTCACGGATCAATCCAGTTCCGAGGTTGATACCTTGTATGCACAACTCTGTGATGCGGGTTTATTGCTCCGTCCGGGATTCAAATATGGGTGTCGTTGGCGGGTCTATGAACGTGGAATTGAAGTCGAACATGCGCCTTGGCTTGTCCAACCGGTTCAAGAAGCACCAACCAATTGGGAGGAGGTTTGTTTGGCCGTACGACTTGCAGAAGGTGTGCACAAACGGTGGTTGTGTGCCCTACCACAACATGGTCAATATTCATATCTTAACATCAAGCGAGTCGGCTGAATGCTCGTCAACGGGTCTTCCCCACGGGTCCAACGCTTGGATTGGGGGTCCTGCATCGATGGGACTTTGCGGACTGGCTGGTTCAAACTTTGGCTTTTGATACGCTGCCAAAAGTGCGTAGATTCCACCGAGTGCCATCAACAGGGCAAGGATTTGACCAAAACCTATCCACGACGGCAACCAATCCGAATTGCCCTGTTCGGCTCTTAATGTGATGTCCACGGTCCATGATATTCCCTCTTCCGTCATCATGACGACCGTTCCGTGAACGAGCATGTTGTCAACCAAGAGGCCATTTGGATCAATATCTAAGGAGAGTTCCCCCTCTGCGAGGTTCACCGATGGAGGAGCATCAGCAACCCTCGAAAGTGGACCGTCCACGTGAACGGCGAGGTTTTGTTGCCCACTCCCTTCTGAAGCGAGGGGGAGGGTCACCGTGGTGAGAGCAAAGGGGTCAATGGTGGCCTCAAACGGAACGGGTTGTGGGATACGGTTCATGGTTCGAATCGGATAAGTTAAGTCAACAGAAGACCCATCGCAGGTGATGGTGCCTTGGACTTCAAAAATGGAGTTGGGCGTTCCTCGACTCGCAAACACCAACGCACCTCCCTCCTTTGTCTCCGTGAAAGAAACCCCTCGACCGTCGGTGGATATCAAGGAGGATGTACAGGGTTCGTCGGTGCCTACAAGGTCGACATTGACGGCTTGTTCCGGCAGAACAGTCGCCCCGTGGTCTGGCAAATCCACGGAAAAGGTGGGAGAACAATCGTCCGCCGTAAACGACACCGTAGCGGTTTCGTTGTCAAAACCGACCTTTGCGGTCCACGGTACCAACAAGCCATCGTGTGTACGGATTTGTACGCCTTCTGAGCCAAAGGTGGTGTTGTTGGTGAACAAATCGGAGGCCTCTCCTTGGTTGGCCCCGCTGACGAGTTCATTTCCCTCGTCCGCCTCTATCACCTTCAGCCAAGGCAGGTCAGGGTTTGTGTTGAGTTCATTCTGTTCCAAATCGCCGACACTCAAGTCTTGGTA
>JAYPIL010000014.1:0-37489 GCA_038127845.1 Candidatus Poseidonia sp. | reverse complement strand
TGGTCAGGAGTTCCGGCGGTCGGCGAACCGTCGCCAACTTTCCGCTGACCACTTCTTCGACCCATTGGTCGGCTTCCTCAATGGTGTCGGCGTGGTCGCCAGCAAACATTTCAGGCACGTAGTCAAACATGAATCGGCTGCCTTCGTTGTTGGTGAGACGACCGCCTTCACCACGAACGCCCTCGGTCACGAGGATACCTCGTACAGACGGAGGCCAGACCATCCCAGTGGGGTGGAACTGAACAAATTCCATGTCTCGAAGTTCTGCACCAGCCCAAAGAGCGAGGGCATGACCGTCACCGGTGTATTCCCACGAGCCAGAGCAAACAGACCAACAGCGGGTAATGCCGCCCGTGGCAAGAACGACGGATTTCGCGGAGAAGGCGTGGAAGTCCCCTTCGACCCTGGTGTAGGCAACGCATCCGGTGACGCGGTCCCCCTCCTTGAGCAGGCTGCGGACCGTGTATTCCATGAAGATGTCAATGCCTTCGTGAATACCTCGTTCCTGGAGTGTACGAATGATTTCGAGGCCGGTGGCATCGCCGACGTGGGCAAGTCTCGGGAAGGTGTGGCCACCGAAATTTCGTTGATTGATGAGGTTCTTGGGGGTGCGATCAAAGACGGCACCCCACTGTTCGAGTTCACGGACCCGGTCAGGGGCTTCTTTGGCGTGGAACTCGGCCATGCGCCAGTTGGCGAGCCATTTGCTCCCCTTCATCGTGTCGTGGAAGTGAACCTTCCATCCGTCTCGGGGGTCAGCGTTTTGCAGGGCTGCGGCGCACCCACCCTCGGCCATGACGGTGTGGGCTTTGCCGAGCAACGATTTCGTGATGATGGCGGTTTTCGCTCCGCTTCGGGCCGCCTCAATGGCCGCTCGGAGACCAGCACCTCCTGCGCCGATGACAATGACATCGTATTCGTGATTGGTTACGTGTTCGCTCATCATCTCACCTCAAATCACAAACAGCACCATGTCGTTCAGTCGGCCTTCAGCCACGGCCAACACCCAAAGGTCGCCGAGGAAAACAAACACCAACGATGTCCAAAACCAAAAGCCATGCGAACGGTTGAGGACGCTTATTTTTCCGAAAAGTTGCCCGCGAATTCGGCTGATCCCTGTGGTCCAGCGGTCAAGCATGCCACCCGCCAGATGACGAAGGGCGTGACAGGAGGTGACGTACATCGTGAGCAGGAAGGCCTCAATGCCCATCACAAAGGTCCCGATGGAAACGCCGTAGCCGTGATTGGTGGCGGAGTCAAAGTGCATGGTGTGCGTCACATCCCACCACTTGATGACGAGGATGATCATGGCGGCATAGAGGAAGTAGCGGTGGAGGTTGTTGAAAATGAAGAGACGCTTTTCGCCTTTGTAGCCGATGGCCTTGTTGATGTCGGGCTCATCCACCCAGCACGCCGTAGGGCTGGCGAAGAAGGTGCGGTAGTACACTCTGCGCATGTAGTAGCAGGTTCCTCGGAAACCGAATGGAATCCAGAGCACGAGGATGGCGGCGTTCACCCATTCGGGGTGGTTCCACTCGTTCAATCCGAACAGGTTCCATTCCAGAACATTGGGTGAGAAAATGGGTGAGATCACGGTGCTGCCGTGAAGTTCGTAGGAGATGAGCGAGGTTCCGTTGGCAGCTTCGGTGCCGTAGAGGAAAAGGCGCCAGAAGGTGTAGATGAGCGCCGCCGTGAGGCCGATTCCCATGGTCAGCGGTTGGCTCCACCAGTTGTCAATTCGGTTCGTACGCCCAAGTCCGTTGAGTACTGGGAGTTTGATGCCATCACCCATGCTTTTCACCCGTGTTCCCGTAGGGAACATGCAGAGCGAGAAGCGCAGGGTCTTTGAGGTTCACCATTGGGCCGCAGGCCGCTTTTGAAAGAAAATCAAGCCAATTCAGACCAATTGACTTCTGCTTCGACCATTTCAATCTCGTCAACATCCATCTGAGCAAGTTGAAGTTTGCCGGAAAGTTCGTCGTTCACGGCGTGCCAGTACGAATAGGCTTCGATGACCCAAATGCCTGATTCCCGGGTGCCATTTCCGGAGCCTTTCACGCCGCCGAATGGCAGATGCGCTTCAGCCCCCGTGGTCGAGTTGTTGATGCCCGTCATGCCGGCTTTGATACCGGTTTTGTAGCGGTAGGCCTCCAAGCGGTCGTTGGTGTAGATGGCCGACGACAATCCGTAGGGGCTGGCGTTGGCGAGATGAAGCGCATGGTCGAAATCCTTGGCCTTGACCACGGTGACGACGGGGCCGAAAATTTCCTCATGGAAGCAGTCCATGTCTTCGGTGACGTCAACAAAGACGTGCGGCCACATAAACACGCCTTCAGCAGCGTCGCCGAGGAAGTTTTCCGGAGCGTTATCGGCGGTGATGGTTCCCTCGCCCCAAATCTGTTTGGCACCGCTGGCTTTTGCCATCTCAATGCCAGCGAGGAAGTCTTTGCCGTACTTTTCTGACAGCATCGGGCCGTAGAGGACGTCCTTGTGAACGAGCGAATTGCCAATCCGGGTGGATTTGACCTTGGCCATGAATTTCTCCATGAATTCGTCGTAGATGTCTTGGTGCAGGATGAGGTTGCCCAGACTGGTGCACCGCTGTCCAGCGGTTCCGAAGCCTCCCCAATACGCGCCTTCGACCGCGTTGTCGATGTTGGCAGACGGCATGACAACCAACGGGTTCTTTCCTCCGAGTTCGAGTGAGCACGAGACGAGGTTTCGCCCGCAGACCTCACCGATCATCTTGCCCACTTGGGTCGAACCGGTGAAGGAGATTTTGTTCACCAGGCCTTCGTCAACCGCATCAACAAGGTATTGGCCAGCACCGCTGCCTTTGCCGTGGACGAGGTTGATCACGCCGTCTGGCAGACCTGCCTGATGCATGATGCGAGCGAGAGCAAACGAGAGAAGCGGAGCGTCTTGCGGGCTTTTCCAGACACACGTGTTGCCGCACATGATGGCGGGTATCATCTTCCAAAACGGCACGGCAGAGGGGAAATTGCAGGCGTTGATGATGCCGCAGACCCCAAGTGGTCGACGGTAGGTGAACAACTCTTTGTCGGGGAGCTCGGAATTCACTGTTTGGCCGTAGAGGCGACGACCCTCGGATTGGAAAAAGAGGCAGGTGTCGATGGCTTCTTGGATTTCGCCGCCCGATTCCTTGAGGGTCTTGCCGATTTCACGAGTCTCAAGGGCGACGAGTGCCTCTTTGTGTTCCATGAGCAAGCGTCCCATGTTCCCGATGATTTGACCTCGGGTTGGAGCGGGCGTGGCTGCCCACGAGGGAAAGGCCTCCCTCGCAGCGTGCAACGCAGCGCGGACATCGTCCCGTGTTGAGAGGGGGAACTCGCCCAAGCAATCCGCAAGCAAGGCGGGGTTGGTCGATTGGAAGGTGGCCGCATCGCTGGCTTTGGTCAACTGTCCGTTGATGATGTTGTAGCCTCTTACCGTTGGCTTGCCGTTGGGGTTGGTGTTGCTGATGTATTCAAGACCGGTTTCGAGAACGTGAACCATGCATCTTTGCAACTTCACTCGTCTCTTCAATGTGATGGCGGGGGATTTTGACGGTTTCGTGCACCGACCCCTTTCAACCGTTTCATCGGGTTTAAATGGGGGTCGGCCGGATTCTTCTTCGCAAGCGGGCCATGGATTGGTTCAAGACTGTTCATATACCGTAAACCTTGCATTCACATAGAGGGAGAGAAGATGGCAACCAAAGACGAAAGCATCGAACTGCGCGTATCCAAGGCAATCCCGTCCGACGTTGGGTTTGGTCGAGCAAGGATCTCCTCCGAGATGGGTCTCGACCTCAAACCCGGTGATTTTGTCGAAATCAGCGGTGAAGAGCGCTCGACCGCAGCCATCTACTGGCGAAGTCGCCCCGAGGATGCCAAGATGGACATCATTCGCGTGGACGGCATCATCCGTAAGAATGCAGGGGTGAGCCTCGGGGACCGCGTGACCGTGCGAAAGGTGGAAGCCAAACCGTGCACAAAACTCACCATTTCGCCCGTGATGGCCAGCAAACAGAAGGTCAAGTTTGGCCCTGGAATTGAAGGCTTTGCCAAGCGAGGATTGTCCAAGCGACCGGTCATGGCCGGCGACCGAATCTTCATTCCCGGCATGACCCTGTTCACTGAAACGCTTCCTTTTGCCGTCATGCAGACGGTCCCGAAGGGCATTGTTGTGGTCAACACCGACACGGAAATCGTCATCAAAGACGAAGCGGTAGCCGAAGAGGACGTTGGCCAGACCGAGGGCATCACCTACGAAGACGTCGGTGGTATCGGCCAGCAACTGCAAAAAGTTCGCGAAATGATTGAGCTCCCCCTCAAGCACCCGGAGTTGTTCAGAAGGCTCGGCATTGACCCTCCAAAGGGTGTGTTGCTCCACGGCCCCCCGGGTACGGGGAAAACGATGATTGCCAAGGCCGTCGCCACCGAAGTCAACGCTCATTTCAAGAGCATCAACGGTCCAGAAATCATCTCCAAGTACTACGGTGAATCCGAAAAACAACTGCGAGAAATTTTCGATGAAGCGGCCGAGAACGCACCCGCCATCGTCTTCATCGATGAAATTGATTCCATTTGCCCGAAGCGAGAAGAGGTGACGGGTGAGGTTGAACGGCGTGTTGTCGCTCAGATGCTGACGCTCATGGACGGCATGCAAGGAAGAGACAACGTCGTCGTCATCGGTGCCACCAACCGACGTGATGCTCTCGACCCTGCGCTTCGACGGCCAGGGAGGTTTGACCGAGAAATCGAGATTGGTGTACCGGACCGAGAAGGTCGCCACGAAATCATGGACGTCCACACAAGACAAATGCCCATCGCTGACGATTTTGACGTTGCTTGGGTTCTTGACAACACGTACGGCTTCGTCGGTGCCGACCTTGCAGCCCTCGTTCGAGAAGCGGCCATGCGAGCCTTGCGCCGCTACCTTCCAGAAATCGATCTGGATGAAGAAACATTACCGCCCGAAGTCTTGGAGAAGATGGAGGTCTGCATGAACGATTTCAAAGAAGCTATTCGTGACATTGAACCGTCTGCACTGAGAGAAATTTACGTCGAGGTCCCTGAGGTTTCGTGGGAAGAAGTCGGTGGTCTCAACGAGGTGAAAGACCGACTCAAGGAATCGGTAGAATGGCCGCTCACCAAGCCCGAATTGTTTGAGCACTTTGGCATCAAACCCCCTCGTGGCATTGTCTTGTTCGGCGCCCCAGGAACCGGAAAAACACTCCTTGCGAAGGCGATTGCCAACGAGGCTCAAGCCAACTTCATCAGCATCAAGGGTCCCGAATTGATTTCAAAGTGGGTGGGTGAATCCGAGCGAGCCATTCGAGAGATTTTCAAGAAGGCAAAGCAATCGGCCCCCTCCATCATCTTCCTCGATGAGTTTGAGTCCATTGCTACCATGCGAAGCGGAGGGAGTGCCGCAGAAGGGTCCGATGTCGCGAATCGTGTTGTGAATCAACTGTTGGCCAGCATGGACGGTGTTGAATCGCTTGACGGCGTTATCATCGTGGCTGCCACGAACCGACCGGAAATGATCGACCCTGCCTTGCTGCGAAGCGGTCGCTTTGAGCGAGTGCTCCACGTTCCGCCACCCGATGCAGGGGCGCGTGAATCCATCTTTGCCATTCACAGCGAAGGCATGCCACTCAGCAAATTCTCGTTCAAAGACATCCTGTCGGGGATGGATGGATTCACGGGTGCTGACATTGAAGCCGTTTGCCGTGAAGCCGCGCTCATCTGCATGCGAGCAGGAAAGAAGAAGGTGACCAAAGCCCACTTCGAAGAGGCGATTTCACGGGTCCGTCCAACGGTCACGCCAGATATGCTCGAGTACTACCAGAAGATGGAGACTCGATTGACTTCCGGTTTGACCAACATCAAGCGAAACCGTGACTTCAGCCGTGGCATGGAAACGATGTGATGTCGGTGGTCACACCGACGCATTCATGGGATTCCATTCCTGCAAGGACCATGAGGCGAGGGTGAGATGGCCATCTTTGGAAGGGAGGTGCTCGGCCGTTCGGTTGTCGACCGAACAGGGGCAGTCCTCGGTACACTCCAAGATCTCCACTTCGACCTCAACACGGGTACCATCAGCGAATTGATCGTCGTCGTGGAAGCCTCCGTTGATGCTTCGGCCCTTCCCTTCGAACACCAGGGAAACACGGTGAACATCCCAGCGACAGCCGTGGCTCGAATCGCTAACAACATTCACCTGAACCAATGAACTGCGCTGGTTTTCTGATGAGCATTTTTTCCACCGGTTTGGACAACCTTCTAAAGTCAGTGTGGACCGTGGAAAAGCGGGAACTCGCTTCCCAGTGATTCCAATGCTTGGGCTCCCGGCCAACTTCAATGCACGAAGGCTTGCCCTTCAGGCGTCGTTCTGGGCCGTGATGCTCATCCTGTTGATGACCATCCTCCTCAATTTTATCAACCTGAGCACCACCAACCAACTCTCGGCATACGACGATGATTGGAACGACATGTCGGCCTTCCGGCAAGACATCAAAGACATGGGCATTGAGACACGTTCCTTGGTCAGCAGTCCGTTGCTGCTGGCTGACATCGAAGACCCGAGGAACACAACCTACGTCTTAGCAGGTGTTGAGCGAGACACCTTGACGTTGCCCCAGTTTGACGACGACGGCTTCATCACCATCGCCTCAGGAGCAGGGTATTCCCCTTCTGAAATTGACGCCATCGTTGAATTCGTTGAAGCTGGTGGGACGGCGATGATCTTCGAAGACTACGGGTACGCCAACACCATCGCCGAGGCGTTCGGTATTCGCTACTCGGGGGAACAAGTGTACGACACCACCTACGTGGCCGAACTGGACTACAACTACATCTGGATGTGTGTCCAAAGCAACCCCTGTGGAATGAACGGGACCTCGCTCGACCCAGCGACCCTCTCAGAACACGAACGTTGGGCCGACGAGGGGACGCCAGGCGAGCATCCTTGTTCCAAACTTGACGGGACATCCTTCCTCAACGAGGCGGATGCCGGGTTGTGTGCACAGCATCTCGTTGGTGGCGTTATTGACTACAACGGGACCTATCAGATGCTCGTGAACAACATCACTGGGTTGGAAGTGATTCCAGGGGTACGTGGGCCGTTTTCCGAGGTGGCCATCCGCTCAATCACGAGCAACGAGGCGACGGTCGATGTGAACGGTGACGGTGAAATTTGGGTCGGAAACGAAATCACGCCGGAGACACCCGACCGCTGGGGTCAATTCAATCTCAGCATCGAAGTGTGCGCTCGAGCAAGCTGCAGCCCCAACGACGGCGGACGTGTGATGTTTGTCGCCGACGGCTCTGCGCTCATCAACGCCATGTACGATTACGAAGGGTTCAACGAGGGTGTCTACGGCCCCACTGACACGCTGATGCCCAGCAACGACAACCGCAAGTGGGCCCTTGACTACATCGCCGAAGCCCTGATGAGCGAACGTGTGGGGGAGGAAGGCCAACCCGCAGAAAACGCCATGGTTGTCTTTGACGAATCAAGGCACCCTCAAAGCGCTCTGGCCGCAGATTCGTACAACACGGTTTACTTCCTTCTCGTCTACTTTACCGGTGAAGGATTGGCGATGCTGCTGCTCTTCCTTATCTTGTTCATCACCTTTGAAGCGGTGCTCATCAAGAAGCGGGACCCAGAACCTTGGCGCCATGTCTTCAGCATCATCTACTATGGATTTGGAGACGCCAACCGTTATGCCTATTACTCTAAAATTGAAAAAATCCGTCAGGTGTTCCTCTCCAAGGTGCGCAATCAGAACGGCCTGAACCACGATGAGTTCCAAGCCATGCGAGCCAACGAGTTGGTTGCTATGATCAACGACCCGGTGCTCGCGAAATTTGCGGTTGAATCCAGCAACCGGTACACCCTCGAACAAACGGTGGCATTGGTCAAACGAATCAAGGCGTGGGGACGTCAGTGAGGTGAGGGAGATGTGGACACGGAAAGCAGCCTTCACCTTCACGGGCGGAATAGCCCTCGTGCTCATTGGGATGATGATTTCCAATCAGCAGATGATGATTCTTGGTCTCAGTCTGGTGGCCTTCATCGTGGTCAACTCTTGGATCTCAGGACACGGCGATGTGGAAGTTCAACGCACGCTGTCCGCCGATAATCTGTACAAGGGCGATGACCTGTATGTGGAACTGCTCGTCACTAACCGCAGCAATCGTAAGACTCAGATGCTCGATATCTACGACAACATTCCCCACGAAATGAAATTGCGAAGCGGATTGAACCAAATGCAGTTGAACCTCCGTCCGGGCGAGAGTGCTCGCATTCGGTACGTGCTTCGTTGTCCGCTGCGTGGCCACTATTCCATCGGACCGGTTTCGTTGCGGGCGCGCAACACGTTCAACCTCGGCGTTGAGGAAATGTACGTCGACCATCACAGCGACATCGTCATCTTCCCTCAAATCAAAGACATTGAAGAGGCCTTCTTGCGAAGCCGAACACCCAAGATGTACACTGGAGCCACCACCTTGCGAACACCAGGGCAGGGTTCTGAATTCTACTCCCTTCGGGAATATGTCCCCGGCGACCCGTTCAAGAACATCAACTGGAAAGCATTTGCTCGCACAGGGGAACTGATGGTGAACGAAAAATGCCGTGACGCTGTGACCGACCTCTACCTGATCCTCGATAGCCGTGACCTCGCCCGCATCGGTACGGTATTGAAGAATCCCCTCGAGATGGGCACGGTTTCGGCAGCGAGTTTGGCTGCGTTTTTCCTCAAGCGCCGTGACTCGGTTGCCCTCGCCATTTACGATGAGAAATTGTCCTACCTTCCGCCCGATACCGGGGACAAGCAGTATTTCAAAATCCTCAGCGCTTTAGCTGGCGTGACACCAAAGGGCGCCATGCCCTTGCAGGCCGTCACCAATTCGTTGAGCGGTCGTTTCAGCCGGGGCAGCCCCGTGTTCATCATCTCGTCTTGTGAAGGAGACGGCACCGTGCCTGCTGCGGTTCGTGACTTGGTTGGCCGTGGCCACGAGGTCACCGTTCTCTCGCCTTCCAGCGTGGACTTTGAACGCCTTGTCAGCCGCATTCCACGCATGTCCTATGAAGTGCTCAAATTGGAGCGGCAAAACCGGCTGACGACGTTGGCTGGGTCTGGTGCTCAAGTGATCGACTGGATGCCGGACATGGATTTGTCGCAAGCACTGATGCAGGTGAGGGGGTACTGAAATGGCAGGCGAAGTCGGTCTTCAATCGGATGTCTACCTCGAGGGGACAGCCAAGCCACGCACCCTCCATCTCAAGAATCTGCGAAAGCAATGGCAAATTCTTGCCTTGCAGATTTTGGCGACCGTGGCGCTCATCGCCATGTATCTTGAAGTGGTCTCCACCTACGTGGTGGGCTCAATCGACCACACGATTTTGTTCGACACCATCGAGCTCTTGATCTCTGACCAATTGCCTCTCGGTGACTGGCTGACAGGGGAAGGAAGAGACGGCATGGGTCGTTTCTTTGTGCCGTTGGTCCTGGGATTGAGTCTTGGAGGATTGATGGCCTTCATCGCGTTCCAAACACCAAAGGTGCAGCAGCGAATCAAACTCGGGTTCATCGTGGGGCTCATCGTGCTGCTCGTCGGTCGCTTGATGCTCTCTTGGTTTGCTGGCATGCTGTTTTCGTTTGACCTGCGGCTGCCCACCAGCACCGAATTGGAAACCTTGCAGTGGCCGTTGTTGATGATCATGTCCCTCTTGATTCTGTTCATCTACCTTCTACCGGTTATTATGGGGACGCGTGGAATTTGGGGACTTTCTCGCCGCTCCATTGCATGGGCCATCGGTTTCACGCTGCTTTTCCTCGGTATTCACGCCATTCTGACCTTCCCACTCATCAAATCGCAGTTGGGTTCCTACGGCGGCGCGCTTGCAACCTTGGAGAGCCAAACCTCCGACCCGACCATTGGTCTCTTCGGGCTCAAATTGGTGACACAGGAGCAGTTCAACCTGATTCTCATCGCCGTCCTCATCATGGTGTTCCAAGAGGCAAGCTACGGGGTTATTCGCAATCTCGAGTATGCGTTCCGCCTGCCAGAATCGTGCAAGCGCGACCCTGAGTATGTCCGTCAGATGGACAACGTGCTCAACACCCACCTGCGCCACACGTTCCTGTTCCTCGGGCTCACCGGTCTTGCAACCATGGTGGCTCTTGGTTTCCACAAGGTGCTGCTCACCATCGTTTCGGACACCACGGGCAGTCAATGGGCTGGCCAAGTCTCGGAATCGATCGAGCTTACGCTCACCTACGGCTTGGTCATTTCAGCCCTGTTGTTCCTCAGCATCATGGCTGTTTTGCGGTTCTTCATTCCATGGCAGCGAGTGATTGGATTCATTCAAGCACGAACCAACCGGGCACCTCCCGAACCCGCTGGCAAAGAGTTCACGCAATTATGAGTCGTGGATATGTTGCAGGATTCTTCCGCACGTCTCGACCAACGCCAGCAGGAACAGCGGAAAGGCCACATAGGCAGCGAATGCCCCAAGGATGGGTTGTTCAATGGTATTCGAAACCGCCGAAGCATAGAGGACGAACACCACCAATGCCCCGAGCAGCAACATGCGTTCAATCAAGAGAGGATAGCGTTTCCCGGGTTCTTCTTGCCTTCCCGTCAAGGTCGTGGCTTCGGTCACGTGATTCACGCTCAGAAGTCAAGGTTGGAGAGTTTTGATTCCAAGTCAGCCAACGCCGCATCTGCAGGGACCGGCGTCGTTGCAGGCGAGGAAGCCTCTCTGTGCGTGCGGTCCGCATCCAATCGGGCCAACTCTGCCTCCAATCGTGCCCGTTCTTCATCGAGGTCGTCGTGGAGAATCGATGGGGTCGGCGCAATCTCGGGTGGTGTCGTCTCTCCTTCATCCGAAGGCGGTGGAAGGTCTGCCCAACCCTCCTCGTCAACACGTGGCACATTGGAAGCGGCGACCTCTGCGACCACCTCGGCATTCAGCAACGTGGATTCAAGGTCCTCCATCATCTCCTCGCTGACTGGAATGCGTTGTTCGGTTGGGATGGATTCACGCTCAAAGGGCAGGTATCCATCCCGCTGGAATTCCCACATCATCCCGCGAGGGCGGCCGTCGGTCAGTCCGGATGCATCCAACTGTGTGATGAGCTCTTCAAGCACACGAGCGGTTTCCTCAAGTCCAATCGCCTCGCCGGCATCTCGCTGGTCGGCTTCGAGGTAGATGTCGTCAAGTGCCACCTGAATCAAGCGCCGAGTACCCTGAGCGAGCGTCGGCAGGGCTTCGGGCCGTTGACAGTTGGTCAACAAAGCCTGCACTTCATGCGAAGGGGCTCCCAAACGCTCCACCTGTTCGAGCACGTTGCGAATTCGACGCAGCATGGTGATGGACCGATCAAAGTCTTCCAAAAGATGTTCCAAATCCAACACCACATGGTTCACCGTCTCACCGAGCTGGTGCTCCAAACGTTGCTGCACCGACCATCTTGCCAACCCACGAACGGCACCTGCGGTTTGTGGGACCTGTCGTTCGAGAAGTGTCATCACCTCGGAGGAGAGCAGGTGGCGAGGCGTTGCCGCCACGTGGTCAACGGTGGACTGAATGACCTGAAGGGCGCGCTCAACCGCACGGTCGAGAAGGGTGACAGAATACCCCAGACTTCGGGCATGCTCGAGCCGTTCAAGGACGGGGCCCAAGCCTTGGAAGGTGTTGTTGTCATCGAGCAGGGCCTGAGCGAGTGGTTCCTCGGCAAGTCTTGCCCGCAATCGTTCGGCTTCCTGAATATCGGACAGGGCCTCTTCGTGGGCTTCGGCCAAGGCAGTTGCCTTATCGACGAGTGTCGAGAGTTCTGCTTCCGCATGGCCTCGTCGAGCGCCGAGGTCGCCCAATTCTCTTAAGACGACTCGCCGTTCATCCATCAACTCTCTCAATTCGGATTGCAAATGGGCGCGACGTGCTTCGTCTTCGGAGCGACGAACTCGGTCTTCTTCCGTGCGCTGTCTGGCATGCTTTTCTTCGGTTCGAATCGCCTCCAGTTCGAGGTTGTTGACATGGACTTGTTCTTGGAGAGCAAGGAGGTCGGCCTGCGTTCGAGCATGACGTTCTCGCGTCGTGTTGACCTGTTCGGTGAGGACCCGCAGACGCCGTTCCTCATCGTCGCTCTGCTGACGGATGTTGGCGAGGCGGTCACTGCCTTCGGTCAGATTGGCTTGAAGCTCGGCCTCTTTGAGGGCCAGGGATTCGATCATGGTCTGGAGTTCCTCGCTGCTGGCGGCGTCGCCGATGGCTTTGGCCAACTCAGCTGCACGCTCACTGACTTGATGTTCCAGTTCGTTGACCCGGCGCATCAACCGTTCCGCTCGTGAAGAGGCTTCTTCCGACTGACTGCGAGCTTGTGCAAGGTCCACTTGCATGGCGTTCAGTTGAGCGTTTGCTTCTTCGAGAGCAACGGTGTTTTCTTGACGTGTCTCCGTGGCCTCCCTTGCTACGATTTGGGCGGCATCTCGTTTCTTTTCCACCGCTTTGACTTGGGTTTCAAGGACCGCTTTGACCTTGTTGAGTTCGTCGATGGTCTGCTCGGCCTTTTCCAACCGTCGTCGCAGACCAGCATCGACGGCAGCAACGGCTTGGTCTCCCATGACGGGAAGGGGTTCAGCGATGTCGGCTCCGTCGGATTTGAACGTCAACTTCGCTCGCTCTTTCTTGAGGGTTTCAAGACCCGCTTCAAACCCAAGCAGGTCGTCCAGCATCGCTTTGAGCGAGGCTTGCCGGGCCTCGGATCGTGTTCTCACCGTGGCCAGTGCTTCCATGAAACCGGTGAGCGTAAACGCCTCAACCGTGCCGGAATTTCCAGAAACGATGGTCCCAGCAGGGAACCGAAGGAGTTTCACCTTCCGTTTTGATTCGGTCAACGCCATCAGAGCATCGTTCATGCTGTCGACGGAGGGCCCCCAAAGAGCAACAGGGACGCCGCGCAGCAAGATGAGCGAAACGGCTTTGCTTGAACTTCCGGATTGAATGTGGCCGGTGACCTCCTCATCCATGCCTGCCTTCAGCATCGAAATCACTGCATCTGGGCCACCTCTTCCCTCCCGAAGCGTGAAACCTTCGGGGAGGTTTGAGCCATGCGAGCCTGCTGCCACCAACTCGCCCTCAAGGGCGATGGAGGCTGAGGAGAGAAGACGAGCGTGGTTGGCATCTTTTTCGGTCCATACGGCGACGGAAATGTCCCCGCTTTGCGCCAGCAACAAGGCCCCGTCGCCACTGTGGAGCGTCCAATGTCCTCGTCCTTTCATGCCCAATTCAGAGGACAAGGATTCAGGTCGCATGCCCGAGAGGAGCTCATGGATTTCACTGGCCAGGGTCTCTTCTGCTCCCAACCCGGGGAGGTCACCCGCATGGTCAATCAGCATCCCCGTATCAATGGCCATTGCTCCACGAACGGTTGTGTGAGATGCCAATTCTCGAATGACGGTCGACAAGTCCCTTGCCAGAAGTCGCTCAACGACGTTTGAAGCAGGACCCAAACCTTGTCGGTCTGCTTGGTGTTCAAACGCCTCCGGGAGGGTATCGGCCAGCCTCCCCAAGCCTCCAAGAGTGTACGACGTGGCAAGGTGGCGGACCTTTTGATTGGCTTCGAGTGCTTCCAAGGCCGCTCGTGCCTCTGCCCCGCCGAGCATGACCTTCTTGTCATCGGCTTCCGCAACCCATCCAACGATTCGTCCCCCGCGAACCAAACGATGGCCAACGGGCGTCTTTCGCCTTCCAGCATAGCTTGAAATGACACCGTGGGCGAAAGGTTGTAATTCGCCCTCAATCAAGGTAATTGGTTCGTTAACGGGCGTTCCTTGTGGCAGTTCAAACATGCGTTCACCTACATTTCGGGGGTTGTTGCGAGTTGCTTTCTCAAACGATCAATACCGTGCCGCCAACGGGCAAGATGGCCTTGTTCTCCTTGGAGCATCAAGATTCGATAGGGCGTGAGGATGTCGAGCAACACGGTCGTTGTACCCTCAAACCAAACTTCGTGGAGATCGCCCAAGGCGGTGTGTTGTGAAGCAGAAAGGGCCGCAGATGCCATCGAAACGACGGTTTGGGTCGGAGGCAGTTTTCCTTGCGAACCTACGCTTGCGAGCAGCCGTCCACGGTCGTCAACGACCATGGCCTGGTCAAGAGATTCCATCTTGACCAACTCGGAAAGGAGACGTTGCAACATCGCTGCTCAACCTCGGTGACACCGCTGTAGCCTTCAAGAAGTTTTGCGCTCAAACCCACCTACGGTGCCGTTTGGGGACCCTTGCGGATTTTCCAACTGAAAAATTGGTTTGAAACGGCAAGAATTCCAGCGCAGCACGGTTTTTGCTCGTTTCGTCTGGCTGCGTTCAGTGCTCACTACGGAGGAAAATACACCTTTTTGCTAAGTAGAAATTTGTATTGAAAATTTGATTTATCAATTGCAAAATTCACATCAATTCCGTGCAAAGATTCCGCCCTTCTCACGCCGCTGTATTGAAACAGGAGACAGCACGAGCCCCGCTCATGGAGCCGGAGCGTGTGTCGCAAGCGTTCGCCATTCCTTCGTGCGATTCATGCGACAAGCCCGCCGTTGTCGAACAAGCCTACTCTGGCCGCGTGTTGTGTGGAAAGCACCTCGCCAAGTCAGTTCGAAAGAAGATCAGCAAAGAACTGCGGCTCCAACTCCCGCTCGTGAAAGGCCAACACACCACCATCTTGGTCGCCGTTTCGGGTGGAAAAGATTCAGCGGTGCTTCTGGATGCTCTTGTTGATCTCCTTGGCAAGCGTCCAGATGTGACCATCGTGGCGGGAACCGTGGACGAAGGCATCGAAGGGTATCGTCCCCCGTCCATTGAATGTGCAGCCTCGCTTTGCGAACGCCTTGGTATTGACCACCACGTCGTATCGTACCCTGAGCTTTCGTTTTTGGAGATGGACGACGTTGTCAAACGCCTCCCGATGGTGATGGCCAAGGACAACGATGCGCCTCGCATGGCATGTTCCTACTGCGGCGTTTTTCGACGTCAGGGCATCAACCACCTTGCGGAGCGGGTTAACGCTGACGTCATTGCCCTCGGCCACAATCTCGACGACATGGCTCAAACGGTGTTGATGAACATGGCCAATGCCGACATAGAACGGACCCTCCGCTTGGCTCCCCACACTTCAACTCCCGTTGACGGTTTGGCACCACGTATCGTGCCGTTGCGCTGGGTACCCGAACAGGAGGTTCACCTGTATGCCCTTCATCGCAACCTTCCGCTGCATCACGAGGAATGTCCGAACGCTCGTGGTGCGCTGCGATGGCGCCATCGAGAGATGGTGGCCAACATGGAAGCGGATGTTCCTGGCACCCGACACGGGTTGGTTCGCATGGCTGATCAAATCAAAGCCCTTCGCGACCAAGTCGTCACGTTGGGCGGCGGGGAAACACGACCAGCTCCACCTGCGCCATGCCCTCGATGTGGCAGTCCGAGCTCGGGCAAACAGTGCAAAGCCTGCGACATGCGGGATTTGCTCGGCGTTTCGTTTTAGACCACGTTTCGAACGAGTTCTTCAAGGTCTTGAGGCCGGCCACAGTAGTGGCATCGGAGTTCAAGCGGTTCCCTTGAGAGGACCTTCAATCGATGGGGAAGCGGTTCTCTCGGGTTGGTGGTGATGCAGTTTGAGAAGGTGCATCGCACGACATTGGTCACTTCGCTCCCCAATTCAATGGTCAACTTCTCGGCGACGACATAGGCGCGAATGATGGCGACGTGAGCGTCAGGTGCAACCAGAGCAAGACGATTCAATTCGTCTTGTGTCAATTCACGGTCTTCTACTTTGATGATGTCTTTGGTTCCCTTTTTCTTCGAGGGGACGTTCATCACCATGGAGACCGGTACGGAACTGCTGTTGTTGATGCCGAGCATCTCCAAAACCCGCATGGCGTGCCCAGCAGGAATGTGGTCAATGACCGTGCCGTTGCGAATTGCCGTGACTCGGCGCATGTTGTGTTCTTGAGACATCAAGCCTCACCTCCACCAATGGTTGCGGGAACACCGATGTTCAACAATTTGCAGAGAAGGGCCATTCGAGCAACCACGCCGTTGAAGGCTTGTTCGAAGTAGCGGGCATGCCGCGTGTCGTCCACCGACGGATGAATTTCATCGACTCTTGGAAGGGGGTGCATGATGATCATCCCTTCTTTGGCTCCCTCGAGATTTGTGGCGTGCAACTTGTAGGCGCCTGCAACTTTTGCATACTCGTCCTCGTCGGCAAAGCGTTCCTTCTGAATGCGCGTCATGTAGACCACATCGGCGTCGGCAAGCGACCCGAGCAAATCTTCTGTTTCGGTCACGTTACCGCCGTGAGCCTTGAGGTCTGCAACGATTTCACTCGGCATCTTGAGCAGGCTCGGGCTTGCAAAGACCAATTCACACCCGAACCGTGTGAGGGCGTGGCTGAGCGAGTGAACGGTTCGCCCATAGCGCAGGTCACCGGCGAGGACGACCTTCAGCCCGTCAAGCCGGCCGTGGGCTTGTTGAATGGTGAAGAGGTCAAGCATGGTTTGGGTTGGGTGGTGGCCAGCGCCGTCACCTCCGTTAAGAATCGGTACACTTGCAGCATCTTGTGCATATTGAGCAGCACCTTGCCTTGGATGTCGCATCGCAATGATATCGGTGTATCCATCCACCATCTGAATCGTGTCGAACAGCGTCTCACCCTTGACGACTGAGGACGTCTTGACATCGCCAAGGTTGACCACATCGCCACCAAGGCGCTTCATGGCTGTTTCAAACGACATTCTCGTGCGAGTACTGGGTTCGAAAAACAAATTACCCAAAATTTTGCCCTGGAGAAGGGGCAGGTACACCTCGCCTCGGGCAACCGGTAGGAGTCGACGAGCATCGTCGAGGATGGCAAGAATTTCGTCATTGGACAGGTCGTCCATCGTAATCAAACCGGGCATGAGATTCCCTCTATCTCTACGACATCCGAAAGACACCCTTGAACATTCCCGAAGGTCCGGTTGTTTCCCGACGGCCCGGACAACCCAGCGGAGTGATTATGTCCGACGCGTGTTCCCCTCATCTCATGGTTACATGGGCCGATGCAGATGCTGCCGTTGAGGCAGAGCGTCTTGCACGCATCAAGCGGGTCGAATCCATGACCATGTTCACGGCGTTGACCTTGCTGGCTTGCGCCGTTTGGTTGGCATGGCCGACGCTCGATGCCTTGGCCAGCGGTGAAGGCGTGGTCTTGTCGTCACTCGGCGCCCCACTTCTCCTCGTCATTTGGGGCATTTTTGTTCAGGATTTGACGCTGGACGACCCAGGCGCACGCACTCGAGTTGGTTCGGCCACCGCCATTGCGTGGCCCGTGTTGATGACCATCGGGGCGCTCGGCATGGTGGCTGAAGCCAGTCTTGTCACGGGTGGCTCACTGTTGGTGATGATTGCCGGATGGCGTTGCCGGAGTATGGCCAACTCGACGATGCGAGGGCATTTTGGCGTCTTGCGGTACCGGTCCATCTTGACGGCCATTGGGACGGCTTCAGCGGTGGTCCTCGCCCTCACACAGGTCGAATCAATCGTCTCTTTTTCCGGACTCCTTGCCTTGGGCGTGTGTGCTTTCGCTGTGGGTGATACCCTGATTTCGTGGACCGTGGGAGACGACAAGAAGGCAGATCGCAAGGCGTTCCGTAAGCGCCTTGACCAGCTGGAGCTTCGTTTGCTTGAACTCAAAGCCCAAGGCGCCGCCGTCGCTCAGGCAGCCAGTTTGCTCACCACGGCCAAGGAAGAGGGTCATCTCGACCCCGAATACGGTATGCGCTTGCTTGACGAGAGCGAAGAAGACATGGAACGAGCGCTGTCCTTGGCTGACGACGTTGAGGTCATCAGGACAGATGCGTTGCATGCGGTCGAGGCTGCCGAGACCATTGCTCCGGTTGCACGGCGACCGCGAAAAGCCTACGATATGGGGCTGAGGGAGGTCAATCTTGGGTCGCTTCGGGAAGGCGAGCAACTGTTCCGGCAGGCCAAGAAGCGAGCACAGGACATCTTGACATGGTGGAAACGGGCTGAAACCACCATCACCGAAGCCACCCGTGCGCTCGATGGAAAGCAAGGCGAGGGGATGGCTCATCTCAGGGACTTGCTCGCACAGGCGAAGGAAAAGTTGAGCCAAGAACAACCCAAAGAAGCGTATGAATTTGCCATGGTGATTCCCGCACAACTTGAAGCGGGAGAAGGAGCACTTGAGCGAGCAACGACTGCCATTCAGGAAGCAAAACGTCAGGTCAAGCAAGCCGACGGATTGGACAAAGCGTTGTTCGAGGGTCGGCTTGAACAAGCCCAGGAAGCCCTCGAGAACGGCAATGCAAGCCAGGCCATTGGGCTGGCGGACGGTGTTGTTCGGACCATTGAGAATGAACGGGCTGCGATGGATGATGTTCTGCGCGCCCTCAAACAGAAGAAGCAACTCGTCAAACGGTTCGAAGGAAGAGATGACGAGTCAACATGGCGGAAGGCCCTTGATGAAATTATCAAGGCGGCCGACGACCGTTTGTGGAGTCATGCAGGTATGCTTCTCGAGCGGATGACAGCCGGTTTGGACCGTGAAGGGCAGGCGGTTGATGATGCGCTTGAACTGTACGACTTCGTTTCCGACCAGTGGCGCATCCTTCGCAATCAGTGTGAAGCTGCCGGAATCGGCGTTCAAGATGACGATCGTCGTGCCTGTGAGGAAGCCGTTGCGACCGCTGAGGGCATGTTGGGCGTCAGCAACATTGAGTCTTGTCTTGCAGCCCTGGCCGAGGCGGACGGTGCCATGGAGCGATTGCGAAGGCGTATCTGAATCAAAGGTCGAGCAGTCCCGCTTTCACCGCTCGGTCATGGGAAAAATCGGCGGGCAGACCCAAGTCAACCGCCATCCCACCAACGGTGACGACGATGCCGGTCAGGTGGGTGTACAAGCCGACGGGAGTCTCCGAAGGCAGTGTTTTGTGCTGGTTTTTCTTATGCCTTCCCGCCAAACCGTCTGGCGAGAGCAGTGCACACCAAGCGTTGTTGTTCCAAGCGTGAAGTTTGAGCGATTCGCTGTCCATCACAGGTGGTACGGCCGTGTTGTGAAGAGGCCACCGTTGACGCCAATCCGTTTCTTGGTCGATTAACCATTCAATTTTCGTCGGCTCTGAAGGGGGCATCTTGGTTTCGCCAGCCCGAGCAAAATGGTGCATCATGGTCTTGACGTGGGGGTGTCGAGGGTGCTTCTTTGCCAAGGTCTCAATGGCAGACAAGGCCGTGATGGCGCGTCCTCCGTCTAAATTAAGCAGGGCCTTGACCACCTCTCCGTGAATCCACGGCTCGTCTCCGGTTTGGGAGAGGACCCGTTCGAGGTGGTTCAGCGCCTCCTCGCTTCGTCCCGTCATGCGGAACTTCGCAATGTCGGCGAGATACATGGTCCGCTGGGCTGCTGTCTGAGGTTGTTGACGACGGAGCACCACTGTCCCTTCGTTGAGGTCGTTGAGCATGCGTATGTTGTCTTTGGTGAGCGGGTCAACGCTCAAGATGGAGCGAGCCTCGTTATCCAAGCGAAGTTTGGGATACAAGACGCTGGCGACCCACTTGAGCCGAACAGCCTCCACATCGTCGTTGCTCAGCAGAGCGAGCCTCGGCGAGGCTTCTCTGTAATCCCGTTGGGCAAGGCTTGCAGCACAGAGGATGAGACGTGAGATTTGGGCGTCCCTTCCACCTTGAAGAGCCAGTAAATCCACGGCCATCTCCTCGGCTTCATCCCAACGGCCAAGGGCAGCATGCAACAACATTTGTGCCTTGGTCTGGCGAACCATATCAAGACCGATCAGCATGGCCTCGTTGCCATGAGACAGCGATTCGAAACGCTGGATGGCCTTGGACCAGTCGTCGTGAGCGATGAGTTCGTTGACCGGTCGCTGTTTGAGGTAAATCATGTCGCTCATCCCTCTGAGCCGTGTTCTGTCCTCGTCCATGGATGCATCAAACGTGATTTCGTCAAGTCGGCCTGAGCGACGCCAAGACAGGCTCCACACGGCCAAGAAAGCGATTTGTCCACCGGCCGCCAGCATCCACGTCAGTTGTTCCAAGGTGTCTTTTTCCAACACCGTGCAGACGCTGCTCTCCCAGGCGCCGCAGGCTGCCCCCTGTGGCAGAAAACTCGAGTCCCAGAAGGTGATCATGGCGAGGGCGAGCAGCAGCATGGACTGACCGGCGAAACCGGTGAAGCAGAAATTCAACACCGTTGCTTGTTGCACGGGTTCTGCTCTCAACAATCGGCTATCTGCCAAACGGATACCACCCACACCGGAAACGTCCTGGATGTCGAGGAAGAGGATGCGAGCGACCTCATAAACGAACAGGAAACCAATCGCAGCGACGTTGAGCAACAAGAAAAGCAGCAGTGAGGTCACGATCGGGACACGAATACCTGCTTGTGGAATGTTGGAGAAGAGCTCAATCAGCGCAAAGCCCAGCAAACCCCCTTCCTCCATGTATGTGGATTGAGGCCTGTATTCGGGGAGGTTGAGAACTTGGTCCGAATGCGTGAACATCGTGGGGTCGTAAATGAGCAGAACGAGAGAAATCAGGGTGTTTGCGGCGACAAACGGCATGGCCACCAAGTTGAGATGGACCACTTGAGCGATGAATTGCTGACGAGCGTTTGGCAAGTGGTTGTGAAACGGAGATGCCCCCCCAGCCCCAATTTTCTGAGACGATTGCTTCATGGCTTGCCATGAGGAACCAAGAATACGGCCGTAGGCGAGCACAGCGGGTGCGAAGGCCAACATGGCAACCATGCTGTATCGATTGGTTTTGGAAACGCCTTGTGCGTCGAGAACCGCCTCTGCGGTGTAGGCAAGCAACAACCATGCCACGGTCAGAGCAACGTAGGCCACGTTTCGAGTCCCTGTACTTCTCTGCAAGGTTGCTCGACTTACGCCCAAGGGCCTGATAACCTGTGCGCCAAGCGATGTTCCGCTCGAAACAATGGCGGGAACGACGATGAGAATCAGTGCAAAAGCAACCGAAGGTGCGTGGTATCCGGTTGAATTCCCACCTCGGAAATTAAAGAATTCAAACAACAGGATGAGGCTCCCTGTCAGCGCCATGAGGTAGGAGACGACGCCAAATCGCGTACCTCGTTGTGCCAACAACCGCTTCACATCGTCAACGGTCGTCGTGATTCGATGAACCTCGTAGGTTTTCGTTCCCGTTTGAAACGCCACCTGGAGGCCTTTCAACTGGCGGGGAACCACCTTGGCCCAGAAGAACCAAGCCGTGAGACCGGCGAACAACAACGGCCCCAACATCGGTGAGGAAAACCCCTGTATGATGACTGGTGAGCTCATGTACAATCACGCTTCGGAGGGGGGAACGAGCGAGGGTTGGCTGACCTTTCGTTCGATCTCCTCGAGGAGTTGGTCGACGAAACGCTGCAACGGTAAGCCGGAGACTTGATCTCCGTTGCGTGCTCGCAAACTCACGGATTCTTGTTCCATTTCACCGTCACCGAGAATGACCATGTAGGCGGGTTGGAGTTTGCGATGTGTTCGGATTTTCTTGCCGACCGTGTCGTCGCCGTCGTCCACTTCAACCCGAACACCGTGCTGCCGGAGGGTTTCAGCCACGCGCTCGGCGTAGGCCTTGTGCTTCTCGGAGATGGTGATGATGTGGCATTGCGTCGGTGTCAGCCAGGTGGGGAACCGTCCCGCAAAGTGTTCGATAAGAACGCCACAGAACCGTTCCATGGAACCAAAAGGTGCACGGTGAATCATCACGGGGCGATGCAGTTCTCCATCGCTTCCCTTGTAGGTCAAATCAAAGCGTTCAGGGAGGTTGTAATCGACTTGAACGGTACCGAGCTGCCACTCTCTTCCGATAACGTCACGGACGACGAAGTCAATTTTCGGACCATAAAACGCTGCCTCACCCTGCTCTTCGGTCCAAGGGACACCCAAGGATTCAGCGGCTGCTCTGCAGGCCTCCTCGGCCTTCTCCCATCGGGCAGGGTCGCCGACATATTTCGTCGAGTCGGGGTCGCGCAAACCGACACGGACACGGTAATCTTCCATTCCCAATTTGTCAAAGATGATTTGCACGAGTTCAATGCAGCCCAGGACTTCCTGTGCCAGTTGGTCTTCGGTCACGAACAGGTGGGCGTCGTCTTGTGTGAATCCACGGACGCGGGTCATGCCTGAAATCTCTCCCGATTGCTCCCAACGATAGACCGTTCCGAATTCCGCCAGCCTCAGAGGAAGGTTGCGGTAGGAACGCGGTTGGCTGGCGTAGATTTTGACGTGATGAGGACAGTTCATTGGTTTGAGCATGTAGCCTTCGATTTCTCCCGTTTTCATGAGGTTCGAAAGTTCACCGCACGAACACCCCTCGTCGGCCAGTTTCTTCATCAAATCTCGTTCCACAAGAGGCGGATACTGTGATTCTTGGTAGTAGGGGAAATGTCCGGATGTCCGGTAGAGGTCCAATTTGCCGATGTGAGGGGTGAACACTTGCGAATAGCCCTGGCGACGCAGATGATGAGAAATGAACGCTTGGAGTTCTTCTCTGATGACGGCGCCCCTCGGTGTCCACAAAATCAGGCCCTGACCGACCTCTTCGTCGATGTGGAAGAGTTGCAAATCTTTGCCGAGTTTTCGGTGGTCCCGTTTCTTCGCTTCCTCCATGCGGTGAAGGGTGGCTTTCAACGCTTCTTTGGACGGCTCGACAAGGCCGTAGATGCGAACGAGTTGTTCCCGGTCCTGATCGCCCCGCCAGTAGGCTGACGAGACCGAGGTGAGTTTGATGAACATCAGTCGGGAGGTGTTGGGGACGTGAGGGCCAAGACATAAATCGTACCATTCGCCGTGTTTGTAGATGGTTGAGCCATCTCCAGCTTCGAGTTTGTCATCGATGATCTCGATCTTGTATGGATTGTGAAGGAAATGCTCTCTGAGAGCCTCTTGGTCCAACTCTACACGTTCCACCGTGAAGTTTCTTCGGGCCAATTCCTGCATTTTCTTCTCGATGGTTTTGAGGTCGCTTTCAGCGATCGGGTCCATGGCAAAATCGTAGTAGAACCCACGGTCGATGGCAGGGCCAATGGTGGGCAGCGCACCCGGATACAGTTCCATCACGGCCTGAGCGAGAAGGTGTGCGGCAGAATGGCGAAGGATGTGAACTCCTTCTTCAGAATCCGATGAGATGCCTTCCACCGTGCAGTTCTCGTTCAGTGCACGAGACATGTCGCACTCCACCCCGTCCACCCTTGCGGCAAGACATCCGTGTTTCTTTCCGAGGGCGTCCGTGATGACTTCGGCGCAGGTAATGCCAGCGGCGTATTCGTTGACGGTTCCGTCGGGAAGAGTGATGTGAATCAACGACATGCTGTTCGTACCTCCCGACAACCCCTACGGGGTTGAACCCTTGCTATGAAGAGCGCGCTTGAGTTGAGGCGACGGGGAGGGTTCTACCAATCAACGTCAAAATCGTCACCGAGCGTCGAGGTGGGCTCTTTGAGTACCTCTTGCTTCGCTGGTTCGGGTTTCTCCTCATCGTCTGTTTGGGATGTCGCAGAAGCAGCAGGTGCTGCAACAGCAAATGCTTCCCTGTCTTCCACGGCATCGATGCGTTGGTTGTACACGATGGGTTTCACCACGGGGGCTTCGGAAGGTACTTCGGAGGGTGTCGTTTCTTCAAGTTGGATGTTGGCCTCACCAACCTTGAGTTCAGCAAAGTCCCGTTCGAGGATGTCGTCCAAGTTCGGCGTGTCCGAGGGCGGTCCTTTCATGGACATGGATGCACCGTTCTCCTCATCAATGCTCGGGTGCGATGAAGGGTCGACGGCGGGAACTTCGCACCTACAGGTCTTTTTGAGGGAGGGGTCCAAGGCTGGTTCATGCGCCTCGGCATCGTCGTCAACCCCGATGCTGGCCTTGGCGGGAAATTGGGATTCAAAGGCAGCGATGGGAGGGCTGCTGAAGCACGGGCTGCTGGTGCCGAAGACCGAGCAGGCCCACGCATGCATCAGTGCCTCAGCCACCTTGTCGAACTCGCAGCTTCGTCACTCAATCGTACTGAGGTTCAATTGACGCTGGTGGGATGGGAAGGCCGAATGGGCTCCACTTGGGCGCCCGAACCTTCCTCGTCACTCCACCAAGAGTGGACCGGCCAGACGCCATCAACGACACAGCCCGAAGATACGGCACGACTGGTCGAGGAGGTGGTTCAACGGGGTGTCGATGCGATCGTTTATGCCGGTGGTGACGGGACCACGAGGGATATCGTGAACGCCCTCGAAGCACTGGGCGAAGATGCCCAACGGACAGCCCTCATCGGTGTGCCGGGTGGCGTGAAGATGCATTCTGGATGTTTTGCCACCACGCCCAAGGCCGCTGCAGAAGTGGCCCTTTCATTCGCTCTTGGGGATTTGAGAACCGCCATCACGGAAGTGATGGATTTGGATGAGATTGTGTATCAAAAGGGCGAGTGGAAGGTGAGGATGTACGGGGAAGCATGGACACCTTCTTCACCTCGTTTCATGCAGGGCGCCAAAGAGCAAGTTGAGCGCGTGAGCGAAGAAGATACGATTGAAGGCCTTGCGAACCATGTTGCAACGCTGCTGGAAGATGAGCCCGATTTGATGGTTGTTTGGGGCAGCGGTGGAACGCTAAGACGCATGGGCGAACATCTCGATGTGTCCTTGACCTTGTTGGGTATTGATGTTCAACACGGCAGCGAAGTCCACAACGATTTGAACGAAGCAGGCCTGATCGATGTCATTTCAGGCCACCTGGATGAAGATGGGAAACCACGCCCATTGCTGCTCTTGCTCTCTCCGATGGGTGGACAGGGGTTCCTGATTGGGCGAGGAAACCTCCAACTTTCTCCGCCTGTCCTTCGGCTGATTGGGCACCAGAATATCTTGGGCGTTGCCACACCCTCCAAACTCATCGGTTTGGAAGCCGTGCGGATCGACACCGGCGATGAAGCATTGGATGCAGAGTTCCAAGCCAAACGCTTCATCAAAATCCTTCAGGGATTCCGCACCACACGTCTTCTTCGAGTTGCCGAGCTGTAACGTTCTCGTCTCAAACATAACCGATTTTGTGAAGACAAGACCGGTTCTTGTTGGTTGAACCATGAAATACAGTGGGCGAAAAGCCCGCCACATGAGAAACAAACGCGTCGTGGTGTTAACCGGAGCAGGCATATCAGCAGAGTCAGGAATCCGAACGTTTCGAGACAACGACGGGTTGTGGGAGAACCATCGGATAGAGGACGTGGCGACGCCCCGTGCATGGACAATGAATCCTGAACTCGTATGGCGATTTTACCAAGCCCGTCGGCGACAACTCAACGAGGTTCAACCCAATCCTGCTCATGAAGCGCTTGCTGCGTTGGCTCAGGGCGTTGATTCGCTCACGCTCATCACGCAAAACGTCGATGATCTCCACGAGCGAGGCGGAAGTCAAGACGTCGTTCACATGCACGGCCAACTTCGAACACTTCGCTGTGAGGCAAGTCAGCAAAGCGAGGTCAGGATGGACGAGGCAGATTTAACGGACGATTTCGCTGTGTGCCAATGTTGCAGCGACCCAAGTCCCATGCGCCCCGACATCGTATGGTTCGGTGAAATGCCCATGTTCATGCAAGAAATTTACGAGGCCGTGGATGCTTGTGATGTGTTCATTGTCGTCGGAAGTTCGGGCCACGTCTACCCAGCCGCCGGGCTGGTCAACGAAGCAAAGGCAGCAGGGGCCCACACGATTCTCGTGAATGCCGAGGCGCCACAGAACGCTGATGCCTTTGATGAAACGCACATCGGGAAGGCTGGAGAACTTCTGCCCGAGTTGGTTGAGTCTTGGCTTGAGGTTTGAGTTTTTTAAATACTCATTACCACTATCAAAGGCATGTCCATCAAAGCAACATGCGAACATTGTCAGGGGAAAACCACCCGAATCCCGAATCATTTTCGGAGAGCGAAGTGCCAAACGTGTCGTCGACCGATGCATTTGGTGCGCAAAGCCAGCAAAGCCCAGCGAAAGAAGATGAAGGCCTTTCAATGGGAGCCGCTTGAAGACACGGCATCTCTGGTCGCCTTTCTTGAGGCCAAGGGCGTTTCTGCTGTCAAAGTGCTCGACCACTCAACAGCGCTGGGCCGTGACATAGCAAACGTCTTCAGCCAAACTCGCCCCGTTGACGGTGTATCGTTGTTCACAAAATCATTCGTTGACAAACCCGGCCTTCGTTCCGGAGATTTCGGCACGAAATGGGCGTTGCTGACGGCGCTTCGTAAGGCGAGCGAATCCTCGAAGACCATGATTCGCTCTCTTGACGAACCGGACAGCCAAAGCGCTCAGGGTCAACTCATCGAACAGGAGGTGGCCTGGCGGGCAAACAGAATTGGTACCCTCTTCAACTTCCACAAAGCCGTTCAAAAAATCACTCACCCGCTCTTGGGTGTTGAACTTCACGTCAGCGCTGACGGTTCGTGTTTTCACGGTCAACGCCTGCCGCTGGAATTGAAAACGAAAAACAACCTCTCTCGAATCTCTGGGCTGACCCGAACGCTCCACCAAATCGCACTCCAGGCCCTTGCGTTTGGAAAAGACGATGCGGTGTTGGTGTACGTTTCTCGAATCCCTGACGACGCTGGACATCATCGCCAAGTCGCCCTGTTGGTTCAGGACATTGTCGAGTGGCATCTTTCCCAAGTGAAGTCTTGGCTTGAGGATGCGGAGTTTGTTGAGGCGCTCGACGGATACCGTGCCTCTGTTCAATCCAAACTGCGTCCCAACGCAGCATCAGTACATCCAACCGAGGGGGTGAGAGCATAGGACAAGACACATGTAGCAGTTGCAGAGGACCGATTTACCGGTGGTTCTGCAGCCTTGCTGGACGATTCTTGAGAACTTGCGGCTGCGACGAGTGAGGTTCCTTCGCAGATGCGTCTGCGGGAAACGATCGCTTGCTCAACGTTTCTTTGCGGCTGCTTTGAGCAGTCCGAGGAACGGTGGGCTTGGCTTTCCAGGACGTGATTTGAATTCGGGATGGAATTGTACACCCACATAGTACGGGTGCCCTTCAAGCTCGAAGATTTCACAACGCTGACCGGACTCGTCTTTCCCGACGAACTTCAGCCCAGCCGCTTCGATGCTCTCGATGAGATCGGGGTTCACCTCGTATCGGTGCCGATGCCGTTCATCAACCGCATCTCCGGGACCGTAGAGGGCGCGTATCTTCGATCCTTCCGATTGCCACAGCGTCGGACGACTTCCCAAGCGCATGGTGCCACCGAGATGCGTCTTTGAAATCTCAGGCATGAACACGACGGCTGCGTGTTCGGGATTGTCCTCGAATTCCGTTGAATTGGCTCCGGTCATGCCGAGGACATTTCTGCAAAACTCAATGGTTGCAATTTGCAAACCGAGGCAAATGCCGAGGTATGGAACGTGTTCTGTTCGTGCGTAATGGGCTGCCAAGATCTTGCCTTCGATGCCGCGGTCACCAAACCCACCCGGTACCAGCACGCCGTGGGCAGCCCGCAGCGTCGCCCATGCCGTATCGTTTTCGCTGACATCCCAGTCTGCCTCGAGATGGCTGGCCTCAATCCAATCGATGACCAATTTTCGGTCAACCGCCATGGCTGCATGTTGAAGGCTCTTGATGACGGAGAGGTAAGCATCGGAAAGGTCGGTGTACTTTCCGACCATGGCGATGTGGACCTCTTCTTTCAACGTGTCAAGATGGAAGGCCATCTTTTTCCATTCTTGGAGCAGATTTGTTTTGGTGCAATCCAGGCCAAGGATGTCACACAAGCCTTGTTCTTGAAGCATCAACGGAACATGGTAGATGTTCGGTACGTCGTGCGTCGACATAACGGCTTCGGGTTTGACATGGCAGAACTGAGCCAACTTTTCACGAGTCTCTTCGTTCAGCGGAGCAGATGACCTGCACACCAAGATATCGGGCGTGATGCCCAAGCCTCTCAGTTCTTTCACCGTGTGTTGGGTTGGTTTGGTTTTCTGTTCACCCACGGGACCCATCACGGGTACCAAGGACACGTGAACGAAGGTCACGTTCTCCCGGCCAACCCGGAATTGGAATTGACGCAAGGCCTCAACATACGGAGCGGATTCAATATCGCCCACGGTACCTCCGAGTTCGATGATGCAGGCGTCGGGGGAGGCTTCGCTTCCGTCTGCGGGTCGTGAAGCGACGTCTTCAATCCAGTCCTGTACGGCGTCCGTGATGTGAGGAATCACTTGGACCGTTTTTCCGAGGTAATCTCCACGGCGCTCGGCCTCAATCACCTTGGCGTAGATTTTTCCAGTGGTCAGATTATTGTCTCTTGAAAGATTGATGTCGAGGAAACGCTCGTAATTTCCAAGGTCGAGGTCCACTTCTCCACCGTCATCCAACACAAAGACCTCGCCGTGTTCAAAGGGCGACATGGTTCCTGCATCGCTGTTGAGGTAAGGGTCAATTTTGATGGACGTCACTTTGAGGCCGGCGCTTTTGAGAAGGACACCGATGCTGCTTGCCGTCACGCCTTTTCCAAGACCTGAGAGAACACCTCCGCTGACCACGACGTACTTCATTGTAGCATCAACGGGATTTGAGGCCGTCGCGCCTCCCTAATCAACATACCGAACGCATTGGTGGTCAAGTTGCTGCCGAGAACCGCCAAGAAGGCTTGAGCGAAGGATGAAAAGGCGCCCGATGTAAATCGGGCTGAGGGCGAGGCATGCATCCTATTCCGGCAACCATGACCGCCTGGACCAAAACCCGGGATGAGGAAGGTGGATTCACGCTCGAGGAGCATGCTGTTCCCGCCCCTGGCCCAGGGGAAGTGCTCATCAAAGCACAATCAACCTCGATATGTGGAACCGATATTCACATTTGGAAGTGGGACGAATGGAGCCGACAAAACGTACCGCTGGGGACCATTACCGGTCATGAAACGAGCGGGGTGGTGGTTGCGCTCGGCGAGGGCGTCGACTCGCATCAACTTGGAGACCACATCGCAGTGGAATGCCACCTGGCGTGTTGGGCTTGTCCTCGGTGCGACGAGGGAAACGCTCATGTCTGCGAAAACGGTTCAATCTTCGGCGTTCACGGCCACGGGGCGTTTGCACCGTATTTCGCTCTCCCTGCGATCAACGCTCGCCATGTCCCGGAGGGTCTCGACCCCGGTCATGCATCGGTTCAAGATCCACTCGGGAACGCCATCCACACGTTGACCGGCGGGCCTGTTGAGGGAGCGACGGTGGCTGTTCACGGGCTTGGTCCCATTGGATTGTTTGCGGTCAACGCTGCCAAAGCGATGGGCGCTGCCAAGGTCATCGCCGTGGATTGGGACAACACCTACCGGATGGAGCTTGCCAAGGAATTGGGAGCCGACCTTGTGCTCGGGAAAGGCGACGATGTGGTGGCCGCCATCCTCAGCGCAACAGAAGGGCGCGGCGTTGACAACAGTTGCGAATTTTCTGGTTCCCCGGTCGCACTTTCAAACACCATTCATTCGACCCGTATGGGCGGTTATGTGAACATTCTCTCCGTATACGGGCAGTCCATGCCAAGCGTGCCCATGAACGACGTGGTGTTCCGCTACCTCCACCTCAAGGGCATCAACGGACGCAAAATGTGGTCCACATGGGACACCATGCATGCGCTGTTGGAACGGGGTGTCCTCGATGTCGATAAGGTGCTCACGCATCGGATGCCCGTTGCGCTATTTGAGGATGCTATTCGCTTGGCCATCTCCGGCCAGTGTGGGAAAGTGGTGTTGGATTTCGAGCATTAAGCTTGTATCCACTGGTAGCGGCGAGCACCTTCTTCTACTCCCTCTTCACCGATTTCAATTAGGGCGAACTCACCTTTGGGCTCGATGACACTCGTGTCCTGCGTTCCCTTGTGGAGATTCTCATAGGTGATGTCATCAATAGCGACGCGGGCGGCCAAGCGCTCGAAGAGGTGCCAGCCTGCGACGACCTCTCTCCACCGCGGATTGACCTTACCCTCAAACACCTTGGCTTTGGCACCGGAGCCGTAGCCACACATCCCGATGAGGGCGTCGTCAAGGTTGGCGTTGTCCTCAAGGTCCGACTCAAAGGTTGACATCAAGGCGAGGAAAATTGAACCCGTGTATTGGTTACCGATGAGGCTGCTGGCCCGCTGTCCTTTCTCAATGCGTGTTGCGTGAAAGGTGGTGTATTGCGGGGTCTTGGAGAGTTGACGACGGTACGCATCTTTCTCTTTCTCCCAAGCCTCCATGGCTTCCGGCGTTTGTTCTTCAGGCGCCTCCGGCATGGGGCCAATGGCCTCAACGACTTCACTCCACATGGGCATGTGTTGACGGTCATGCCTGAACACATCGGGAAACATCCGTTTGGCTTGGTAGGCATAGGGGAGGTGCATGACGATACGGTCCCATTGTTCGGTGAAGGGGTGGTCCATCTCGAAGTCAATGCGTCCCCGACGTTCTGCTTTCTGACTGAAATCGAGGAAGGCTTGCCGCACGGCTTTTTGGTAGCACCGGTTAGAAAATTGTCCGTCAAACACCGGATCGTCTCGGTGCACACTGACTTTTTCTTCACCGTGTGCAAAGATGCCCAGTTTACGAACCGTCGATGTCGGTAGATGCCGAATCATGCGATCCACCAAACCTTTCTTGACCGTTTGACCGGCTTCCTGAGCGAGTGTGATCACGTTTGAAATCACGGACCGGATGCTGACTTCACGACGGGGTTTGAAGAAATCATGAACAGGTGTGGTGGAAACACCAATGCAATCGGGGATTTCCAACAAGCGTGGATTTCGTCGTATGATCATGGCGCCGCCACCGGCGCCCTGGGTGTATTCCCCAGAGGATTCCAAGGCGTACTTGGCGTTGTCCGAGAAGATGACGATGCCGATGCGTTCGTCGTGGTCGGCGGAGCGGGCAACCCAGTCGAGGGTGGTATGGAGGGCGTCAACTGCTCCGATGCAGGCGAAAGTCATGTCGACCACGTCGCAGGACTGGAAGCAATCGGAACCAAAGCGGTCTGCATAGCGTTGCGTCAACATGTCCACAATGTAGGTGGCCGTCGGCTTGGCTCCATCGAGGGCGGATTCGGTACCGAGGTACATTCGCCCGATGGTCCGAGGGTCCAGACCGTTGCGGTCGATGAGTTGCATGACAGCCATGGCACCCATGGTGGCCGTGTCTTCGTGAACGTCGGGAATCGCCATGGCCTCGAGACCGAGGCCTTTGTTGAGCTTGCCATAATCCGCTCCTCTGAGGTCGGCGAAGTCCTTCATGTCCATGTACAAACGAGGAAAGTGAATGGCAATGTCATCAATACCAACGGGGGTCTCATTCGCTTGCGCCATAGTTCACACGGAACCACTTGTGTATTTGAATGAGTGGCCAATACCGTAGCGCGTGATGGCCCTAGTTGTCTTCTTCGGGTATCTCGGGAATGGTCGGGTCTTGCTTGGCCCACAGAACATCGTCGATTCGCAAGACGGAGAGGGCGGCTTCGGTGGCTCCCGAAAGGGCTTGCCGGGTGATGTGAAGGGGCTCAACCACGCCGTTTTCCACCATGTTCGCAGGTCGCTTTTCAAGAACGTCCATGCCAATGAAATGGCCCGTTCCTTCTTCATTGGTCGATTGTTTTGACACCGTTTTAAGCAAGGTGTCAAGCGGGTCGAGGCCCGCATTTTGAGCCAGCACCCTCGGAATGATTTCAAGCGCATCTGCAAAGGCCTCAATGGCCAGTTGTTCTCTTCCTGCAAACCCTTCCGCAAATCGACGCAGGTGCCGCGCAAGGGCAATTTGTGTGGCTCCTCCACCTGCCAGTAAATACGGCTCTTCGAGCAACTGACAGGCAACGCCGAGTGCATCAGCAAAACAACGCTCGACTTCCCCAACCGCTTCGTTGGTTGAGCCCTTGGCGATGAACGTAGCACCACCTTCTTCGGTTTCAACGACCCAATGCATCACACCGTTCCAACGCTCATTTCTGCTGCTGATGAACACGCCGAGATCACGCTCATTCAAGCCCTTGATGTTGTTGTTGAGGGTGGCGTTGGTCCCTCTTGCGAGCAGGTCCAAATCGGCTCGTGAAACACGACGATAAGCCTGAATGCCTGCCTCGCTGAGGGCTGCATGCAAGTCATCGTCAATGCCTTCCTTGCAGGCCAACAGCGTGACATCAAGCGAGATGAGGTGGTCAACCTGTTCGAGCAGCATGGTCTTTTCTTGCTGCCGAAACGCTTCAAGAACACCGGCGCCGGTGACGTTTAATTTGACGTTGCTCATCAATTCTCGGCGCTCTAAACCGCCATCAACGAGGGCGATTTTTCCAGACTTGAGATGCTTTGGCATGGCGTCCGTGACGCGTTTTTTGGCCAAGACAAGCCCCGTCACGAGGCTTGAATCCGCCATTGATCCCCCTGTTTGTGTAAGGATTTTGACCCGCGTCGGGTCGGCAAACGGGCCGTTCGGACGTTCCTCCAAGACGGCCTTCGCAGCCTGGAGGGCAAGGTCAGCGAGATGCTGCTGCATGGCCTCGTGAATTTTTCCGGAAAGGGAAGTGGTGGCTGCTTGACGTTGGCGTTCTTCGGTGGCATCGATGACGAGGTGGTCGAAATGTTGGCGACATGCCTCTTCTGAAAGCCGAAATCCACGAGCGATGGCGGATGGATGGACCCCTTGAAGCACCAATTCCCAAGCGTTTTGGAGCAGTTCGGCGGACAGCAGGACTGCGCTCGTGGTCCCGTCCCGGGCGATGCGGTCTTGGGTGGTTGAGGTGTTGATGAGCATCTTGGCAACGGGATGTTCCACCTTGGCCGATTCAAGTACCGTGACACCGTCATTGGTTACCATCGTGCGTCCTTCATCGTCGATGAGCAACTTGTCCTGTCCCAAGGGGCCAAGGGTGCTGCGGACAGCACCGGCCAGCGCCATGGCCGCCGTGATGTTGTTCCTCAAGGCTTCGCGGCCCGTTGAACGCGTCGTCTCCTTGAGAATGGGGACTTCGCTCATGGCCTTTCCACCCAACACCCATCCATAAGGGAAGCGCCTTGGGGCGAACGAGCGATGAATCAGTCTTCGTCTTCAACGACTTCGAAGTCGGCATCGACCACGCCGTCGTCAACGTTGATGGCGCCGTCTTCTCCGCTTTCTTGCTGCGCCATTTCGGCGGCTGCGGCCTCGTAGAGTTTGGTTGAGACAGCGTGCATGGCCTCCTCAATTTCCTTGACCTTGGCCTGAATCGCAGCGTCGTCCATGGCGTCGATGTCAACGGGTTTTCCATCGTCATCTTGAACCATCTTCTCGAGTTCATCGAGATGGGCTTTCACCGGATCAACATCGCTGTCATCGAGTTTGTCAGCCGATTCTTCGAGGGTTCGCCGTGTTTGGTACACGATTTGGTCGGCCGTGTTTCGCAATTCGACCTTTGCTTTTCGGCGCTGATCTTCTTCGGCGAACTTTTCGGCCTCAGCAATCTTCTCTTGAATTTCGTCCTCACTCAGTGAGGTTGCGGATTCGATCTTGATGGATTGCTCCTTTCCGGTACCCATGTCCTTGGCGCTGACGTTCACGATGCCGTTGGCGTCGATGTCGAAGGTCACCTCAATCTGCGGCACGCCACGAGGTGCGGGAGGGATACCAACGAGTTGGAATTGACCCAGCGTCACGTTGTCCCTGGCGAATTCACGTTCACCTTGAAGCACGTGGATTTCGACCGCAGGTTGGTTGTCTGAAGCGGTGGAGTAAATTTCCGAGCGTCGAGCGGGGATGGTCGTGTTGCGCTCAATCATCGTGGTCATCACGCCACCGAGGGTCTCGATACCCAAGGTCAACGGCGTGACGTCGAGCAGGAGGATGTCGGAAACACCCTCGTCTCCAGCAATAATGCCCGCTTGGAGGGCGGCTCCCATGGCCACTGCTTCATCGGGGTTGATGCCTTTGTAGGGCGGTTTACCAGCCTCTTTCTCAATCGCTTCTTGCACCGCAGGAACACGTGTGGAACCGCCGACGAGGATGACTTTGTCGACATCGCCTTTCTTGAGGCCTGCATCTTTCATGGCTTGGCGCGTTGGGACCATCGTTTTCTCGATCAGTTTGGCGATGAGGTCCTCGAACTTGGCCCGCGAGAGGGAGAGGTCCATGTGAACGGGTTGTCCGTCAGCCATGGAAATAAACGGGAGATTGATTTGGGTCTGTTGTGTTCCAGAGAGTTCAATCTTCGCTTTTTCCGCTGCTTCCTTCAGCCGAGACATGGCTTGCTTGTCCTTCGAGAGGTCAATGCCGGTGTCTTTCTTGAATTCCTTTACCATCCAGTCAATGACCTTCTCGTCAAAATCGTCGCCGCCGAGTTTGTTGTTTCCAGCGGTCGCTTTGACCTCGATTTGGGGTTGCCCGTCGACTTCGTAAATCTCAAGCACCGAGACGTCAAATGTTCCACCGCCCAAATCGTAGACCAGAATGGTTTGGTCCTGGCTTTTGTCAACGCCGTAAGCAAGGGCTGCGGCCGTGGGTTCGTTGATGATACGAAGCACCTCAAGACCCGCAATTCGGCCTGCGTCCTTGGTCGCTTTTCGCTGTGCGTCGGTGAAGTAGGCCGGACACGTGATGACCGCTTGGGTCACTTCGTGGCCGAGGTAGGCTTCTGCATCAGCCTTGAGTTTCTGCAAGATAAACGCAGAGACTTCTTGAGGCGTGTAGGTGGTTTCATCGACATCGGTTGACCACTTGGTCCCCATGTGTCGCTTCACCGAAATCATGGTTCGGTCGGCGTTGGTCACGGCTTGTCGCTTTGCGGTTACGCCGATGAGTCGTTCGCCACCGTCTTTTGCAAACGCCACCACAGAGGGCGTGGTGCGTGCTCCTTCGGCGTTCGGGATGACCACGGGTTCACCGTTTTCGATGGTGGCCACACAGCTGTTCGTTGTTCCAAGATCAATTCCAATCACTTTGCTCATGTTTGTTCACTTCCTTTTTCAAAAGATGGGGATGCCACCGTCGTCTTCGTCATCGTCGTCCTTTCCGAGGTCGATGCTGATGTCCCCCGGGGCGGGAACATCGTCGTCATCACCTGCCTCCAACGCCTTTCCTTGGGGCGTCAGTTTCAGGGTGATGTCGAGAATACCGTTGTTGAGGGTCCAATCCACAACGTCATCGCACGGGTGAGGGAGTTCCACCAAGGCGAGAGGTTTGGGTTGGGTGGTTCGCATGATTTCGATTTGAGAACCGTTTTTGACCAATTCGATTTCAAGCTGCTCGCTTTCAAGATCACCTTTGAGGGCAAAATCAAGCGTCACCGACATGTTCCATCCGTCCAGATACACATCTTCTGCAGGCAACGTGAGCGAGTCTTCATCGTCGCTTTCAAGAGCACTGGGGTCCATTTCAACGGGCGCGACGTCCACCTTGACGTCCATGCCCAAATTCTTCAGAAGGTCGTCAATGGATGTCCCTGCCGAGAACATTTTGGAGAGTTCTGAAATGTCGAAATTGAAGTTGACCTCGCCTTTGGCAATCTTTTCCGGGTTGATGCCGAGAGCATCGAATTGATCCTTGAACTGGGTTAAGAAACCCTTCAGTTGGTCCCTGTTGATGGGCATGCCCATGCCTCGCAGCATCTCTTCCAACTTGTCAAGAAACTCATCTTCCCAGTTGTCGTCAGCCATCGAATTCACCACTACTTAACCATCGGTTGTATAGTGGCGAACGAGCGACCCCATATAAATCTAATGAAATCGTAAGCCTGCGAAGAGGAAACTCCTCGGAATACCCAGAGAAGTTGGCGTTTATTTCGTGGAAAAAAGCGAAAAACAGTCCAAGAAAGAGGATGCTCACCCGGGATGGGCGGCGAACTTGGCCAGGGTGGTGGGGGTGAACCTGTTTCACTCACCGGTGATCAAGCGAACCATTGTGCGGACATGGATGCCGGTTGCACCGTGGCCAACCATCTTGTTGGTCTTGGCGCCCCAGTAGGTCCCAGCGATGTCCATGTGGGCCCAGGTGATTTGCTCAGCGTCGTCATCGTCTCCACGGTTCGGCACGAACTGCTTCAAGAAGGCGGCAGCGGTGTTTGCACCACCCCAGCGGCCAGCACCGAGATTGCGAGTGTCGGCGATTTTTGAATCCGTCATTTCCTTCTCGAAGGCGGGCAGAAGCGGCATGGGCCAAGCCAACTCGCCAACATCGTTTCCAGCCTCGTGAATTCGGCTACGGAAGTCGTCATCGTTGGACCACAGACCGGTTGCTTCGTGGCCGAGTGCGACCACACAGGCACCGGTCAAGGTGGCAAAGTCGACAATGTACTCGGGGTCAAAGTCCGTTCCGGCCTTCCAGAGACCATCGGAGAGGACAAGGCGCCCTTCTGCGTCGGTGTTGAGCACTTCGATGGTCTTGCCCGAAAGGGTCGTAATGACGTCGCCAGGTCGCTGTGCGTTGGCAGCGGGCATGTTCTCTGCCATGCAGGTGATGCCGACGACCTTACCGGCGTAGCCGCTTGAGGCGAGTGCTTGCATGGTGCCAAAGACCGTGGCCGAGCCACCCATGTCGTACTTCATTTCGTCCATGTTCGCACCGGGTTTGAGCGAAATTCCACCCGTGTCGAAGGTAATACCCTTGCCGACCAAGACCGGGTGTTGCCCTTTCAGGTCGCCATTGAGGGTGAAAATTACCATGCAGGGCTTGCGAGATGAACCCATGCCGACGGCTACGAGCCCACCCATGCCGTGTCGCTTGGCGGCTTCGTAGTCGATGACTTCGACCTTGACGTTGTCGAAATCCTTGGCCCACTGTTCTGCCTTTTCGGCGAACGCCATGGGGTACATGTCGTTGGGGGGACAGTTGCCGAGGTCTCGGGACAGGTGAACGCCGCTCACGATGGAGGCGGCACGGTCAATGAGGCCTGAGAGTTCGGTGGCGTCACCCTCGCTGCAGTTGATACGGGCGGCGAGATCGGGTTTTTCATCGTCGTCTTTCTTCATTTTGTACAGGTCGTAGGCATAGTCACGAAGCATCATGCCTTCGGCGAAGGAGGCCATCGAGGCGAGGTCAGAGCCGTGGAACAGCACCGTCAATTCGTTTCCGTGGACTTTCTTGAGTGAAGCAACGACCGTCGCACCAGCTTCTCGGTAGGCGTGAACATCGGCCTTCTCCTCTTTTCCAAGCCCGATCAGCAAGGCCTTGCCTCCATCGGTGCCCATGAGGGTCAAGACAGCGTTGGCCTTGGCTTTGAAATCGCCCTCTTGCAGGACGCGTTCGATTTGAATTTTCAGCGAAGACGGTATGCCTTCGACGACGTCTGGGAGGGATTCTTCCCCTTGGAACAGAGGAAGAATGAGGGTTCCGTTGATGTTGTTTCCTGAACTGATGGTCACTTGCATGGGTTCACCGAGTCATGCCAACGGATTCTCACACTTCAATCCTCCCAGCATGCGATTTG
>JAYPIL010000013.1:6012-40180 GCA_038127845.1 Candidatus Poseidonia sp. | reverse complement strand
CCTCTGCCGAATGCTGTATTTCAGTGACGATTGATGGGCGAACTGAGCGGGTACTCGTTGCACCAAGGTGAAGACAATGCAGGGTGTTGGGCAGCCTCAACAAGCCTACCAACTCCCGCTTAGCCCTGCCCCTGACAACCTCACTGTTTGGCGTGCTTCAACCCCATGGCAAACGGTTCGTTCGATGCTTGGTTTGGTGCTGGTGTGTTTTTTTATCTCAAACATCGCCGTTTTCATCGCCGCCGGAATCATCGCTGCAGACATGAACGGAACGGTCGGCCCGTTTGACCCGATCTACACCTTCGTCGGCGGCATCTGCCTCTCGCCGATGCTGATGTTGTTCTTTTTCTTGCGAAGACCTCGACTGACCCACACCGTTCACGCCTATCCCAGCGATGGTGGCCGCCAACTGCACGCTCTTGCGGGAGGAAATGTCGTGCGCTCACCGAAGCCGACCGTGGTTCAACATCACCTCTTTCGTTCAACGGCTCCTCTTGAGATGCCCCGGCCAAAGCATCTGTGGCTGCTGTTCGTTCTTGGCGTGGGCGTCTCAACCGTGTGCCTCCTGCCCTTGATGGTGTTTGGAGCCACCATCGGACCGCTGATGCTCGCCTTGTTGGTCGTCCTCCCGGCGTGGCTCATCGGCTTTGCAACCCCGGTGTTTGCATGGTGGTCCATCACCAGTCGACACATGGGCATCAACATCGCTCGTCGTGATGCCGAATGGGTGTTGGCAGCAGGCATGCTTTCCACAGTACCAGCGATCATCATCAACTCGGTCATTTCTCCCATTCTCATCTCACTCGTAGGATTTGACCCCTACGCCACCGGCACCTTGGGCGAAGGTATGGTGCTGTTCTTGTCCGCTCCCATCGGGGAAGAGCTCTGCAAGGCGTTGGCCGTCCTCATGCTCAGCCACCTCATTCTCACGCCAAAACACGGATTTTATGTCGGCTCCACCGTTGGTCTGGGCTTCGCTCTGCTCGAAAATGCTCAGTACATTTTCATGTCCTTGTTGGGAGATTACAGCAGCATCTCGTATTTCTTTACCGCCACGCTCCGGGGCCTCACGTCCATCCCCGGCCATGCCATGTGGACGGGTTTGACGGGGTATGCCATCGGTTGTTGGTTGTCGCGTGGAAACCGTCTGCCAAATTTTTCCGAAACAGCCTACCTTTCTGAAGACACCAACGCAAATTGGGTCCTTTACGACAAACAAGGCGTTCCCGTCTCAACCTCGACATGGACAACCGTTCCCTCGGACCGCATGGTTCGCCTTCTACGAAAACACGAAGCACACGCGTGGCCAATGCCAACCACCATTGGCGCGGGTCTTTTTCTTGCCATCTTGGGCCACGGGTTGTGGAACGGCTCTTCATGGGCGGTATCGTTCTTGCTTGCAGACAGCGAAAGTTTCCTCTCCGTCATTCTTCAACTGTCCTGGCTGCTCGTGATGATTGCAGCGTTGTGGTTCTGCATTCTTCGGTGCCTCCCCACCATCGTGCTGAAGGGTGAAGACCGAGGCGAAAGCCGTTGAAACAGGTCATGGCTTCAAAAAGGCAAAGGCGTTCCGTAGGAGATAACCATGGCCGAAAGGTCAAGCGAGGTAGGCTGTCATGGACGTCTTCACGAGCGGACCCAACACCGGTAATTTGCTGGTCACCGTTGGTTTGGTTGCGGCCTTGCTGGTCATGTCCTCTCGAGCAAAAATGCTCGATAAAATGGGTTCAAGAGCAGCGGCCCTTCTCGGCTTGGTGGTTGGTGGTTTGGGCCACTGGACATGGTTGTTGATACTCTTGGGCTTCTTGCTGAGTTCTCACAAAGCCACAAAATGGCGTTTTGATGAGAAAACGGCCTTGGGACTGTGTGAATCGAGCGACGGTCATCGAGGATGGACCAACGTGGTGGCCAACGGAGCCATTCCCGGCCTCATTTGCATCTTTGCCTACCTCTCTGAGGACTACGAGCGTGTGGTGTGGGTCTTTGGAGCGGCCGTGGCCGTCGCTGCATCGGATACTTTTGCGAGCGAAATTGGATGTCTCGACAGTCGAGTACGGATGATCACGACCTTCAAACCCTGCCAGCAAGGCGAAAACGGTGGATTTTCACCCAACGGTCAACTCGCGGCCGCTGCCGGGTCAAGCGTCGTTGCCCTGCTGACATTCATTGCTTGGCACTTGACGGCTGAACCGTCCACTTTGGACGGCATTCAGTTGGGCCTCGCCCTCGCTGTCATCGGGTGGCTGGGATGTCAAATTGACAGTTATTTGGGCGCACTGTTCGAAAACCGAGGCTACCTCACCAAAGGGTCGGTGAATGCCTTGGCCATCACGGGCGGCGTCATGCTGATGGGATGGTTCCTGACCGGGGTTTAACGCTGTTCAGCGGTGCATTGGCTTCTTGAACCGTGACGCTCTCGTGGGCCCATGGGGCGAAGCGTTTGGGTGTTCGCAACCCTCTCCATCGTCCTGCTGATGGGAGCCTCCGACCTCGTCACGGCCAACACCGACACCACCTACGAACCTGGCTTCGTTGAATGGTCCATCACACCACACGAGCGGTTGTACGTTGAAGGCGCCAACGTTGAGGAAGCGGTGCTCCAACGGGGACAAACCGACTCCGCTGTCGGTGGATTTACCGTGGGAGTTACCAACGGACCTGTTCCCGTGTTCACCCTGCAAAGCCCACCAGTGGAGCAACCCGTTGAAACTGAGGTCTTCATGAGCGTCTATTTCTCTGCTATTCTTCAGGGTGGAGGAGGCCCCCAAACATGCACCCGCCAACCGGTGGATTCGAGCACGACGCTAACGTACAGTGTGAGCGTAGGAGGTTCTGAAATTTACAGCACCTCCGTGACGCAAACCATTGATACCACAACAGAAAACAACGGCATGAATTTCTCGGGAGAAACGCAAAACGTCACGCTTAGCCTCGCACCGGGGGAGAGCATCACCTTGTCAGTTTCCATTGAGCACCGATGCTTCGGCTCGCAAGCCCGCGTGCAGTGGGGTGGATTCGAACAGAACAGCGGGGGCATCATCATGGAAGGTATCCTTTACGAGCCCGAAGCACGAATTCTCGTTGATGCGTCCCGTCGCGCCCATGTTGAACTGGAGCACAAACTTCCGTGGGGCCTCGAGGATTTACGAGATGAAAAATGGGAGATTTGGGGGCCCTTATTGCCAACCGAAAAAACCACTCGTGACGGAGAATACCTCGTTGAAACCAGCGCTGGGCGCATTCGTATGGTGCGGGATCTCGGCGACAACAAGAGCGTGTACACCTGGTCGGGAGCGAAAGCCCTTCCCATCGGCGAGCTCAACCTCCAATTTTGTCTGCGGACCGTCGCTGGTGATTTGAACAGCGATTGTCACGCAGAAGGCATCCTCCGCTTTGAGGTTGACAAAGGCGACGAAGGGTTTGCAAGCGCTCCCGTGTGGCTGACATTGACCACGCTCTTGGCGTTGCTTGGCTACGTCGTGAATGCCTTCCGAAGTGGATTGTTGCTGCCTCTCCCCATTCTTGGAGCACTGGCGGTGTTGGCTTTGCTCACCGTTCCGACGGTGTTTGACCAGCCGAACCTCGGTGCCGATGCCATCATTCTCGACAACACGAAAGCGCTCGATGCTGAACTTCTCGGTGCCGACGGTTCAACGACGACCGTTTCCGATTTGCTCTCCGGTTACGATGCCCTGGTGATCGGCCTGGTGCTTCCCGGCTCAGAACAAGGCCTGACGCAATCCGGGGAATTCAATCGCACGCTCGATCAGTTGGGTGACCGCATCAAGGTGGTTCACGTGGTGACGGGAGAAGGCGCACTTCTCACGGATGTGGCTTCCTTGGAGAAAGCAACAAACGCCACGTGGAAGGTGTACCTCGATGAAGACAGCCACTTTTCTCGTAGCCTTCCAACCGGCCCGTCGGACGCCGTGGTGGTGTTGGACCCAGGCATGCATGTCACCTTCGCTCAACCATCGTCTGCAGCCATGCTCGACATCGTTGAAAGCGTGGATGGCATCAGCAAAGGAGGACCGACTTCCTACGGTTCGTACTTCAGCTTGTTGTTGGGACCAGGCCTGTTTTTGCTCTTCCTCGCCCTGCCGAGAGAAGAATGGGCGGCGCCCGAGGAGCCGTTGCCTCCCGGGCTGCTTTGGGGCTCCATCATCGTTGCATCGGGTGCTGGCATCTTGATGGTCAATCTGCCCGCTCTGCTCGTTGCCTTGCTCCCTGTTGGCATGACGGTCCGCTTTGTGCTGGACATCGCCATGATGCTTTGGATGCTGGAAATGTGCTTCTTCACTGCAAAACGCGGTGCTCCTCTTGAGGCTGAACTGTTGGGTAAGGGGATTCACCGACTCTTCCCGCAAGCCTTCCAAAACTGGCGCGACCCCGTGGACATGAACCGGGACGTGTTGCTTGGCGTTTGGCTTGGCTGGTTTGGCTGGTTGGCCTTCCCTCACCTGTTCCCCCAAGGCGTAGGCTCAACGGCGTTGCTCGGAGGCATCGGAATCGTATGGTCGCTCTTTTTCCTGCTTCTGTTCACCTTCACGGGAGGCTTTGTGGTCTTGCTCCTCCGTATTGTCGCTTCTTGGGGTGGACCGTTTTCACGCCTGTTTGGGAAATTTGGCGGCGAGGTGTTTGCTCAATTCGTGGGGTGGGTACTCACGCCTATTGCGCTTTGGATGGCCATCAACGTCACCATCAACGTGATCGAACTTGGCGTCTTTTAACCACGAGCGTTAAGTGGATTGGTGTGATTCCTCCACGGCATGCATCACCCAACACCCCACTGGAGCCAAACCAGTTCCCAACTGCTCAGAGCCTGCCCTCGTGCGTGGGCGTTGACGTACGGACAAAGCGACACGCCCTTCTCTTCAACCCGCTTGAACGCTCAGCGGCTTCAACGGCCACGAACCGCACTTGAGGGTGCAGTACGTGCCCTCAGAGCAACATGGATTGAACGCCTGAAGGATCATTTTCTCGGAAAGATTTGGTCACCACGCTATCGTATGCAGCGAACGCGGATTCACCTCGAGGATGCCTTGATGATGGCCGGCATTGAATCTCCACCCGCTCATGTGGACATGGCGGTGGGACGTGCCCATGAACAACTCCGCAGACTTGAGGACACCCTTAGCCTGCGTCCGGTGTTCTCGTCTCATGCAGCCCGTTGGGCCTATTTTGAGCGTTGGCAAAGCGCCCAGCTTCACGGAGTCGAGTTGTATGCAGCTCCTGATGTGGCCGTCTATCATCAGCACAAGTGGGTCTTGGTGAGGATTCAGTTCAGGTCACCAACTCACCCGCCCTTCAGCCAGCAACTCGAACATTTGCTGATGGTGCACTGGGCTATGGCACAACCCGGATTTCCAAACGAGCCCGACGCTTACTCGGTCAAAGTGGTGCGATGGAACCGGTCAAGGTGGCTGGAACACCACCTCGCCATCACATCCACACTTCTTGACCAAGCGCTTTCGCTCGTGCACCATGACCGGCAGGAGATGCAGTGGCTCCTTCGGTCAACCCTCGCTGACCCGCAACTCACAAGCATTCCATTGGCATCGGAAGAACGCACATGCGATGGATGCCATCACCGAACCGGTTGTCCTGCGAAAGACGGACTTGTCAACGCCCGCCTCCTTCAGGAAAGGGTGCTGCGTATGGTTCAGAGCGACGAGACCAAGTCAGCCAACACCGCATGAACATCGCTTGCTTTGGTGACGCCACTTGCAAGAAGGACACCCTCTGCCCCCAATTCCAGGGCTTTGGCGACGTCCTGCCCGTTCTTCACGCCCGCACCGCACAGAACCCGAACATTCGGATTGACGGCCTTGACCGCAGCAACGGTGTCGGAGACGATGGATGGGTCCGCCGTGGTAACCGAGATGTCACCCCCAATGAGCTCGGGCGGTTCGACGGCAATGAAGGTCGGATTCAACGCAGCCAATGCCTTGGCTTCATCAACATCGGCAGCACACGCACAAACGGGAAAACCATCGGGCAACATCGCCAACAAACGCTCAACGTGGTCCATATCCACCTTGTGCTCGGCATGATTGATCAGGGTGCCACTGGCCCCACGGGCGATGGCGGTTTGGGGTTCGAGCCATCCTGTGTAGCCCCCCAAGCCCACCGGGTCAAGGTGTTGAGTCCACACCTGAACGGCTCCTTTTGTGTTGCCGAGAGCACCCAAATCAAATGCGGAGACGGTCGCAACCATGGTCGCAGGACCGTCTGCATGCGCCCGCATCGCTTCGAGAAGCGATGTTGCTGCCTCGCCAGAAGCGCTGGCATAGGTCTTGAAATTCACGACGATCATGGGTTGTTCCATGCTGGTTGGCTCGGTGCTTCGCCTTTAGCAAGTTTGCCCCCACAAAGCTTTGGCAAGAGGATTATCGCGGCCATTGACCGCCATCCAAAACCGTGTTGTCCGGAACATTTGAGCCGTGGTCGACGACGACGTTCTTCAATTCGCAACCATCGCCGATGTTGGAATCCCTTCCGACCAAACACGCCCTCAAGGTCGTTCCGTCTCCGACGGAGGCGCCCTCCAACAGCGTGGAACGGAGGAGGGTTGACTTGCCGAGGGTGCAGGACCTTGAAATCATGGAATGCTGGACACCGGCAGTGATGTCGTCCGAGGGTAGGTGGGTTTCGTCGGCGTACCAAGAAGGCACCTTTCCGGCCAGCACACCACTGGAAAAACGACCGTTGAGGATAGAGGCTTGGACCGCATGGTTCCAAGCCTCAGGTGTTCCTGCATCGATAAAATACCCCTCGAAAGGAAGACCACTCAGCAGCCCCTCGGCAGCCAATTGTGGAAATACATCCCTTTCTATAGAATGTTTTTCTCGAGGCATCCAATCAAACACGTCGTCTTGAAAAATGTAGGAACCGGCATTGATGAGGTTCGAGAACACCTCTTCAGGAGCAGGTTTTTCTTTGAATCTCGTGATGTGGTTTCCCTCGTCCAAACCCACGATGCCGAAGCGCGTCGGGTCCTCGACTTCCCACAGTCCAAGCGTACCTACCGATCTGTTCTTCTCGTGAAGCGCAAGGAGCGTCGATGCATCCAACGAGGAAACAATGTCTCCGTTGAAACATGCAAAGGTCCCGCTCACAACGTCACGACAGTTTCCAAGGGCACCGCCGGTGCCCAACGGTTCGTCTTCGGGCACAATACGAACATCAAACGGAACGTCTCGATTGCGGAAATACGCTTCAATCTGGTCAACTTTGTACCCGCCCGCAACCACGACTTCATCCACCATGGAATCGGGCAGTGAACTTACGACGTGTTCAAGCAGGGTCTTGTCAAGAACAGGGAGCAGAGGTTTGGGGACCGAATTGGTCCAAGGCCTCATACGAGAACCCACACCACCCGCAAGAACCACGACCTGCATTAACCCACCCTCAGGACTCACCAATATCAAAACGACGGCTCACCCCGTCATAGAAAGATAAGCATCAAAGTATTCAAAGACGGGCTTTCGCTCGTTTGGATTGGAGAGTCACATGAACATCCACGAATACCAAGGGAAAGCCCTCCTGAAAGCCAACGGTGTACCTGTCCTTGACGGTGTTCACTGCACGACGGTGGACCAGGCCTTGGCCGCCTACGACACGCTCGGCAGCAAGGTGGTTGCAGTCAAGTCCCAAATCCACGCAGGCGGTCGAGGAAAGGGAACCCTCTACCATCCCGAAACCCGTGAACATGTGATGGACGGAGGCGTAAAAATCGCCTTTTCGAAAGACGAGGTGCAAACCTATGCGACCAACATCCTCGGCAACCTACTCGTCACCATTCAAACGGGAGATGATGGCAAAGTCGTCAACAACCTCTACGTGGAGGCAGGGTGCGACATCGCTCACGAATACTACCTTGCTATCTTGGTCGACCGCGAGAACAAAGCCGTGCTCATCATGGCTTCAACGGAAGGCGGAATGGACATCGAACACGTGGCGGAAACCACGCCTGAAAAAATCCACAAGGTCTCTGTTGACCCAAACACCGGCTTGCTCGGCTACCAAAAGCGAGACCTTGGCCTTGCACTCGGCCTGACCGGGGCTGCTCACAAAGCCTTCTCCAAATCCCTCACGGCCATGTACGCCATGTTCGTGGCCAACGACTGTTCCATGCTTGAGATCAATCCCTTGGTCCGAACGGCTGACGACCAAATCATCGCCTTGGACTCCAAAGTGTCCTTTGATGAAAACGCTGAGTTCCGTCACAAAAATTGGGACGAGCTTCGTGACCTGTCCGAAGAGGAAGATGTGGAAATCCGTGCTAAAGAAACCGGACTTTCCTATGTCAAGTTGGATGGCAACATCGGGTGCCTCGTCAACGGTGCCGGCCTTGCCATGGCGACGATGGACGTGATCAAACTCTACGGCGGCGAGCCTGCCAACTTCCTCGACGTCGGCGGTGGCGCCAATGAAGAACAGGTGAAAACGGCGTTTTCAATCATCCTCGAGGACCCCAACGTAAAGGGAATCCTCGTCAACATCTTCGGAGGCATCATGCGGTGCGACATCATCGCCCGTGGCGTGATTGCGGCGACCGAAGCCCTCTCCCTCGACGTCCCTCTCGTGGTTCGCCTCGCTGGTACCAACGTGGATGAAGGCAAGGCCATCCTCGCCGCATCCACCCTCAACATTCACCCGGCTGATGACCTCGCTGAAGGGGCGCAGAAGATTGTGAAACTCATTGGAGGTGAGGCTTGATGGCGATTTGGATTGAAGAAGACGCAAAGGTCCTCGTGCAGGGCATCACCGGCAAGCAGGGCATGTTCCATGCCGACAAAATGGTGGAATACGGCACCAACATCGTGGGCGGCTGCACACCAGGAAAAGGCGGTCAAACCGTTGAACTTCAGGGCAACGCCTTCCCCGTGTGGAATTCCATGTTTGAAGCCATTGAAGCCACCGATGCAGATGCAACGGTCATCTATGTTCCACCGCCTTTCGCAGGGGAAGCAATTATGGAAGCCGCCGATGCTTTTGACACCATCAAGGGCGAAGGCGTCGTGGTTTGCATCACCGAAGGCATTCCGACGCTCGATATGGTCAAGGCCGTCGCCTTTGTAGAGAACCGCCCCGGCGTCCGTCTCATCGGCCCCAACTGCCCCGGCATCATCACCCCCGGCGACAACGGAGGTGCCAAAATCGGTATCATGCCCGGTCACATCCACGCCAAGGGTCGCATTGGTATCGTGTCAAAGTCCGGCACCCTCACCTACGAAGCCGTCGCTCAAACGATGAGCATCAACGAAGGACAATCCACCTGCGTTGGCATCGGTGGGGACCCGGTCAACGGCACCGGCTTCATCGAATGCCTCGCCGCCTTCGAGGCCGACGACCAGACCGAAGCCATTGTCATGATCGGTGAAATCGGGGGCAACGCCGAACAGGAAGCGGCCGCTTGGGCTGCTAAAAACGTCACCAAGCCCATCGTTGGGTTCGTTGCAGGAGCCACCGCACCACCCGGCAAGCGCATGGGTCACGCCGGAGCCATCATTTCCGGTGGCAAAGGGACGGCTGAGGAGAAGTTCGCTGCCTTTGAAGCGGCTGGCATCGCCTGCGCCAAGGACCCTTCAGAACTTGGTGCGGTTCTCTTGGAATCGTTGAAGGCTGCAGGTTTGCGCTAAATTAGATGTAGACATCTTTCAAACGCTTTATCGGAGCGGAGATCAAGCCAGAAGACCGAGCAAACGATATCGCTCGCTTCCCTTCGTCGCTGTGTGCATACATCACTTCACCAGGGCTCACCAGTCTGTTCCAATGCGCCTCAAACCATTTCGCATGCTGTTTCTTCCCGGCCAAGCACGAAGGGACGCGATGAAACATCACCACTTCCCGACGCTCTTTGCGAACATACTTTGCAAGGACTTCAGGCAAGAGCCGAGAAAAGAAGGTCTCGTCAAAAAACCGAGCACTACGACCGATCACGTATCGGGCATCGTCAAGGCCACCAAAGACCTCGCTGATGGCTTGGGCAAACATCGTGGATTGCTCTTCTGTGCATCCTTCGATGTAGTAACGATACCAACCTCCTCCTCGCTGACCTCCGCCAAGTTTGCTCTGCGAGGGCAAGAGGCCAGCGTCCCACATGGCGTTGGCCACGGTCGTGATGATCGCTTGATTCAACGAATCGGTGTTCCAAGGGTCACGTCGTTTGCCAAAGCCAAATTGTTGCCCGCCGCCCATTCCTTTGGGCTTGAATTCAAGGGACGTCCTTGAAACGGCGGAAAACGGCGTTCCGATAGCCCACAATTCTCGGGAGGCTGCGCGGCCACGTGCCCTCTCGAGCATTTCGGTGTTGATGACCATCATGCCCTCGTTCACCCCTTCGGGTTGAAGTTCCGTGAACGCAGGGTGGACATGGCCTACACCTCGCTCGATCGAACCGTCATCACAGACACCGAACAAATTCTTGTGTTTGTTTTGAAATCGCTCATAGTCATCAAAACCTTTGATGAATTCTTCAGCGAGACAAACCACATCCCAGTTGTTGGCAACTTTTTCTGGCCATACTTTATCGAGGCGCATGGAGCGACCGCGTAACTGATTGATACTCATGCTCGTCGTGACGGTGGTCAAATCGATGAGGACGTTGATACGGGAAGCATCCCAGCCTTCTCCCAAAAGACCACGGGTTCCAATCAAGCATTGCGTAAATCCTTCTTGGAAAAATTCGGTGACCATCGTTGAGTAATTTCGGGGAGCCCAATCCTTTCCAGAACCGTGGAGATGGTGAAATCGCCCCATTGGCTCATCTCGAAACACGATGCTGAGGTTGCGAGCAGCCACCCAATCTCGGGCTTTTCGCAAAAACCGCTCAGCGAGGTCGTCGTCCACAAGCAAGGTGCTTCCCGTCATCAGAACGGGGTCAAGTTGATCGCCAAGTTCGCACGCAACCAAGGCCTTGAACACGCCGATGGCCCCACCTGCCTCATCGTCATGAACGCCCTCAACAACCGCCGTTGAGGATGTCTTTTCAAAATCCGTCACAATGACACAACGAAGGCGCTCATCCAACACCTCGTGTTCTGCTCGTAGAATCTCGGAGACCGCTTCTGTTTTGGCTTGCGCATAGGCCAAGATTCTTCCAACGGGCGAAGCACAAGGGCGTGCGCCACTTTCCGTGATTTGATAGCCAAGAAGACGAAGACGATTTGTGACCTTTTCAGCAAGTTCTTGGTCCACCGGATGGGAGGAACGGCGCAAACCAAACCGAACATACCTGTCCAACAACGGCCTCAAAAGGCGGATTTGGTCAGCCGCCTCGGTTGAAACGGTACGACCAACATCATGATGTGGAATCCCTTTTGGAAGCGTATGCCCCTTCATCAAAAGATAGGCTCTTGCTGCATCTGCGAAGTTTGGAAGGGCCTTGTAGAACGCCTTCCAAGACAAGTTGTTGCGTCCCGGGATGACTTTGTGTTCGAGCGTATGCGACAACCAAGCTTCAAACGGAAGCGCACGTCCTTCTTCGTCACGAGGTTCATCGATATCGTTGACCACCTGCAAGAAGGATGCGTCAGCTTCAGCGATGTACGCCAGCTCGGTTGGCGTGGGTCGGACAAAATACGCCAAGTCCTGGTAGGGAGCGAGGTTTGAATCGCGAACCAACGCTGGCGTGGGAACCTCGTAGTCGATGTCGCCAAGCAGTTGTTTGTAGTGAGGGACTTCTGCTTTGTCAGCGTTTGGGGGCGTAGCCGTGAGCCCGAGGACGACAGGGTCATCAAGCAGTTCCTTGACCTCAGCGAGCACCTTTCCCCAATGTTCTGTCAAATGATGGCATTCATCCAAAATAAGTAACCCAACACCTGCTTTTTTGAGGCCGAGAATAGCGTCCCGTGACCGTTCATTAAGCCAGGCCATGCTCCCCTGTTCATCCTCCAGTTCGTTGCGCACACGTTTGCGATGTTTTTTCATCTGATCTTCATAATAGGACGGGTTGCTTGTCCGCAGATCTTCAAGCCAAGCAAGGGCACTTTGTTGGTCGATCGCCTCCCCACTCTCGATGACACGGGCAACCCACACATCGGTTGCATCCTGTTCCAAATCATCGCCTTGAGTTCGAACCATGGTCAACGATTGGTAGGTCAACGACGTGAGCAAACCGGGCTCACGAGATGTAAGTTTGATCTCACTTTCTCGCCCATCCAAATCAAACAGCGATGTTCGATCGATCCATTGCGCTTGAATCGCTGAGTTCGGTGAAAGTACCAAAGCAGGTTTGCGTACAAGATTAGACCACACATACAGGCCCAAAATGGTCTTGCCAGAGCCTGGTGGAGCAACGACATACAGGTCTTTTTCACCCGCGTTCAACTGGGATTGGATAACGGATGATGCCGCCACCTGAGAGGGTCGAAGTTTGCCTGAAAAACGGATGGCCCCGAAGTCGGCACCCATGACTCACACCGACATCAACGGGGAGGGCCGCGCTTGGGCCCACCGGGAGGACCGCTCTTCTTTGGACCGGGAGGGCCGCCACCCGGACCGCCTTTTGGAGGGCCACCGGACTTCTTTGGACCAGGTGGACCGCCGGACTTCTTTGGACCGGGAGGGCCGCCACCCGGACCGCCTTTTGGAGGGCCACCGGACTTCTTTGGACCAGGTGGACCGCCGGACTTCTTTGGACCGGGAGGGCCGCCACCGGGGCCGCCTTTCGGAGGGCCACCAGACTTCTTCGAACCGGGGGGGCCGCCGGATTTCTTCGGACCGGGAGGGCCACCGGATTTCTTCGGACCGGGAGGGCCACCGGACTTCTTCGGACCGGGTGGACCGCCTGATTTCTTGGGACCCGGAGGACCACCGGATTTCTTTGGACCGGGGGGGCCCTTTCGTGATGGAGGAGCAGATGGTGCCTCTTCTTCCTCTTCTTCGAACATCGCTCCACAATGCGGGCAGGTAGGATCGCTTTCTTTGACAAGACCGTCGCAAATCTCACAGGCAAACATGTCTTCATCGGATTCCTCTTCACCAATCTTCTCAGTTTTCCCGTCCTTGGAACGGAACATGGTGACGCTGCAACTCAAGTCATACCCTTTGAGTGCAAGTTCTGTTTGGATGGCTTGCTCAAAGGCTTGGGTGAGGTCCTCGGGTGTGTCGAGGACACGCCCGTCATCGACATAGGTCACATTGACTTCAAAGACATCCTCTGAGAGTTTTGTTTGTGGGGCCTCAACCGCAACACCTCGCTTTCGTGCGACTCGCCGAATGGCAACTTCTGAAATCCGTCGAAGTAGGGCATCGTTTGGGGCATCTTTGCCTTGGCCGCCGAGCGCTCCAGCCATGATTTCAGCAGCTGGGTTTCCTCCCGCTGCGGCACCACGAAGGTGCGACGGAAGTTCGCCACCACCCAAATTAGCCAAGACCGAGGAGGCTGGAGATTGATTCATCGACAACCATTGACTTCGGCGCTCATCTTTGACCGCCCGTTCAGCTTCAGCAAGACGGTTGACCATGGCGTCGGTAGGTGAATTGGCGGGGTTGTGCGCGATTTTGGTTCCTCCGGCGGACAATGGCGAGACGTTGTTGGCGTTGGGGGCGGCTCCACTTGCGATGGATGGACCACGATTGACGTTCGGCATGTCGCTTAATGGCGCAACGTTGGAGGTTGGCATCACATTCCCTTGTTGTGGAGGAAAACCTTGCTGAGGAGGAAATCCACCCTGAACAGGTTGTTGAGGGTACTGACCCGGCGGAAGGTTTTGGTGTTGGTGAAGTCCTTGTGCCATCCCTTGCAACATGTCAGGCGGAATTTGCCCCATTTGGTTCATGTTGTTCTCTTGCTGGATTCGCTGTTGTTGACCGGAAACCGGATCAAACGAACGCTGCTGTTGCGGGAAGGGAGGGATGTTTTGTTGAGGGGGCGGTGCGAAGCCTGTCGCCATGGAAGTGTCTTGCCGTGAGCCGCATTCGGGACAGAACATGCTGTCAGCAGGAATCTGTTCACCACATGCTCCACAGTTCACGGCTACCCCCCTCGCATCGTGATGGTCATGTTACTCTTCCTAAAGGATTGCGACCGATTGACTTCCCAGATGCTCAACACAATGCCGATTTTTTTTATCCACAAGGTGCGCGACGCATATCTTCATGGCGAAGAGGAAGGTCGTCGGTACGGAAGGGAGAACACATGGCGGTCTTGGTGAACGAAAAGATCGATAAACTCCTCGAGACGACATCCAGGTCGTTTTATCCCACCCTCAAATACCTCCCGAAGAAAACGCGTGGACAGATTGGCCTCCTGTATTTGCTCGCACGCGTAGCCGACACCATCGCCGATACAAAACACGGAGAAACGACCGTGCTCATGGAATCGCTGCGAGCCTACAACGGCGTAGTCCAGACAGGCCAAGGAGCACTTCCTCATTTTGAAGATCTTGCAGAGATGCAGGAAAATCCGCATGAAGCGGCGCTTTTGCGCCATGTTCCCGATGTGATTGAGGGGCTTGACGAATACAGCATCGAAGACCGTCAACGCATGCTGGAATGCCTCGACATCATTGTCCACGGCCAGCTCCTCGATCTGGAACGATTTGGACCTGCCAACGAAGGCGGAAAGATTTCTGCGCTTGCGAACAACGAGGAACTTGATGATTACACCTTTCGAGTCGCTGGCTGCGTGGGCGTCTTTTGGACCAAAATGTCGTTGGCCCATCTCATGGAACTTTCACCCGAAGATGAGAAGGTGTTCATGGAGCGAGGCATCAGGTTTGGAAAGGCGCTTCAGATGATCAACATCTTGCGAGATATACCCGAAGACCTGAGGTTTGGTCGATGTTATCTTCCGGAAGACATGCTTGAAAAGCACGGCCTGAAACCAGAAGATTTGCTTGATGACGGCAACCTCGAGGCTTTTCGTCCCTTGTACGACACGTATCTGGACCTGACCAACGAGCACTTGGAAGCGGCCACAGCTTACATTCAAATGATCCCCGAGACCCAGTTCAGATTGAAAGCCTCATGCATGCTTCCTGTATTGGTTGGGCAACGAACCGTCACACTCCTACGAGAAGGTAACATTCTCAATTCAGACGAACGAATCAAGGTCACACGAGATGAAATGAAAACATACGCCCGGAAACTTCTCCGAGCGCTTCTCATTCCGGGTGGTGTGCGGCGGCTCTTGGAAAAAAACCGCGATAAGTAGCCTTCTATAGATTGTGAATTCCTGCGGAGAATGTAAGTGAGTATCTTTTTACTTGGAGTAAAAACTTCGCCTCTTGTTCGCACCTGCGAGAGGAGGTCTCTTAAACAAGGGATGCGAGCGCTCAACGATAGGGATGCTAGAACGCCGAAAACCGCTTGATTTGTTGTTCCCCCTCAAGGGCAACGCATCAAGCAGGGGCGACGAAGTTGAAACCGCCACTCCATCAACCCTTGAACGGTTGCGTGCTGGTGTGACCTTGGCCCGTGATGCGGTCAAAGCCGTGAGCGTAACCGCCATGGAAGCCCTGAGAGAAGGTGCCTCCTTCATCGGAATCGTGAGCGAGAAAAACGAACTTGTCGATCCGTTCGCCCACCTCGATGCCCCTATTTGGTCGGAAAAGCCACCGATGGAACTCAACAAGCTTGCCTATCGATACTGCGAAGAGTTGACCATGCGAGAGGCCGGGAATTTCTACCATTCGTTCAAGTATCTGCCAGACGAACAGCGCCTGGCCATGTGTGCCATCTACGCCTTTTGCCGAAGAGCAGATGACATCGCCGACGGTGACTGGGCGGATCGCTTCCCCGGTGGCCAGGGCATGATGGACCCAGAAGCCATGCAATACCGCGAACAACTTGAGTCGCTGCAGGATCAAGGGACCATCCTCGACGAAGAGGCCTACCTCAACAAAATCACACAGCTCTTCTTTTTCAGAAAGAAACTCTCCACCTGTTACGGCGACGTTCATTCAACCGACCCCGTGTTTTTGGCCCTCAAGGACACGGTTCAACGCTACAACATCCCCAGGGATGTCTTCGACGACCTCATCACAGGAATGGAAGACGACCTGTACAACAACCGTTATCGGACTTTTGACGAGCTTTACGTGTACTGCTATCGAGTCGCTTCCGTTGTTGGATTGATGTGCATAGAAGTCTACGGCTATGACAACCCCATGGCCAAGAAGTACGCCGAATCATGGGGCATTTTCATGCAGTTGACCAACGTGTTGCGTGACGTCGGCGAAGATATTCAACGAGACCGTGTTTATCTTCCGCTTGACGAATTGGAGCGCAACGGCATGACCGAGTCGGAACTGGATGGTAAAATCGTCCTCAACAAGCACTGGGAGCCGTACTGTCGCCAGTACGCAGCGCGTGCGCGTACATACCTCGAGGAAGCACGGGCCTTGCTCCCGCTTCTCCCTCGACGTTCACGCTACTCCCCTGCAGCCATGATTGCGTTCTACGACAAGATTCTCAGGCAAATTGAGAAACAACAAGGCGACGTGTTCACGAAACGGGTGAAGCTCAACAAAGTGCAAAAAATCTCGCTCGCCGCAGCCGTGTATCTCCGTCACCGATTCCTTCCTGCCTTCCTCGACCCGGTCTGGGGCGGACTCGCTCGGATCGGCTTGCTTCCTGCCGTCTGATGCCAGACCGGAACGGCTCGTTCATCACCGTTCATTCATCGAGATGAAGCGGCTTAACGGGATGTTCGAGCCACGAAGCGTCGGCTTTCCAGTCAAAGCCTTCCACGTCGATGTACAATTCCACTTCATTGCCATCGGGGTCGAGCAGATAGAGTGAATGGGACACGCCATGATCGCTTTGACCAATCTGATGAACACCGTATTCACGGCAACGTTCCTTGGCGGCGACAAGCTCAGCATCCTGATGACCAATGCACCATCCCGTGTGGTAGAGACCCACTCGTCGGCCTTGTAAGGGCCCGGGGGCTTCGCCGACCTCCAGCAAGAGCAATTCGTGGTGTGTGCGGCCTCCTGTCAACGCCGTCGCCCTCCCTCCGAAGGTGGTGCCAACGACATCAAGGCCGACCACCTTGGTGTAAAATTCAACCATAGGTTGCATTCGGCGCACGTAAAGCACGTAGTGGCCAAGCGAAACCAACAAACCACCCCTGCCGTCAACGCTCAAGCCTGGCGAGTGAACGCTTGGATACCGGTGATGTACCGTCCGAGAATGAGGTTGTGAATATCGTGCGTGCCCTCGTAAGTTTTCACCGACTCAAGATTGGCCATGTGACGCATGACAGGGTATTCGTCCAAAATCCCGTTCGCCCCGTGAATATCACGAGCCACACGAGCGATTTCGAGGGCGATGTCCACGTTGTTCATCTTGGCCAATGAAATTTGCTCTGGGAACCACGTGCCGTCGTCCTTTTTCTTACCGAGATGGTAAGCCAGGAGTTGGCCTTTGGTGATTTCACGCAGCATCCAAGCCAATTTGTTTTGAACAAGTTGGTACGATGCAATGGGGTGGTCAAACTGAATGCGGGACAGAGCGTAGGTCTTGGCACTGTGGAAACAGGCCATCGCAGACCCCAGTGCACCCCATGAGATGCCGTAGCGAGCGTTGTTCAAGCACGAGAACGGCCCGCGCAGTCCTTTCACGCCCGGCAGCATGCGGTCTTTTGGAATCTTACAGTCTTGGAACACCAGTTCACTGGTCACGCTGGCCTTGAGTGAATGCTTGCCTTTCATTTCGGGTGCACTGAAGCCCTCGTCTCCTTTTTCGACGATGAACCCGCGAATCACACCGTCCAACTTGGCCCAGACCACGGCCACGTCGGCGATGGTCCCGTTGGTGATCCACATCTTTGCTCCGTTGAGGAGGTAATGGTCGCCTTTATCTTCGGCTTTCGTGACCATGTCGCCAGGGTTTGAACCGTAGTCGGGTTCGGTCAAACCAAAACACCCAATCCATTCCCCTGAAGCCATTTTGGGGAGGTATTTTTCCTTCTGTTCTTCGGAGCCGAAATCCCAAATCGGATACATGGCCAACGAGCCTTGGACGGAAGCGAAGGAGCGCAGGCCACTGTCGCCTCGCTCCAACTCTTGACAGATCAGACCGTAGGCGACATAAGACAAGCCCGGACAACCGTATCCCTTCAGAGGGGCACCAAGAACGCCCATTTCGCCAAGGGCAACGCGCCACTCATCGAGGAACACACCTTCCTCGCAGGCCTGTTCAATCTTGGGAATGACGGCTTCGTCCACCCATTCGCGGACCATGTCGCGAATCATGATCTCTTCCTCGGTGAGGAAACTTTCCACATCGTAAAAATCGAGGCCTTCGAACGGTTCCATACGGCTCCCTCAATTCAACTGCCACGCGGGTGCTTCATCAACATGTCCCCTGCTGTGATAGAAAGAGAGAGGTCATTTCTTTCCAAACCGAAGTTCGCGGTACTTTCGCTGCAGCCAAGGACTGTTCATGTAAATCAAACCGAGAATCACCCCGGGGACAGAAATTGCAACAGCCCCGAGGACAAGGACATCCATGATGCCGGTTTCAACCTCCTCAACCGCAGGAACAAAGGCAACGATGTTGCCAAATTCTGTGATGAAGAACCCTTGGTGCAAACCGGTTTCCCAAACGGCGGCAAGGGCGCGTCCTCCGATGGCAGGGTCCCATGCGGCGGCGTCCTCTGAAAGCAACACGGTAAACGACATGTTGGCGTGCGCATCGTGGCGAATCAAGCCCAACGGTGCGAGATGCACCAGTGCGGTGCCATCATGACCACGGGACACACCGGTATGTTCGCCCGATGGAAGATTGATTTGCATCGGGCCTTCGACCGTTGAAAGGCGGGGCTCGATGGTGTTGATGGCAATCACTCGGCTCAACAATCCGCTCGCAAAGCCGATGCACTCGTTGAGGATGGGGTTGGAACAGTCAATGCCAACCCAAGTTGAACTGGTGCTCAAGCCAATCCAACTGATGGTGTGGTCGCCGTCAATGACACCAATTCCGTCGTCCATGGTGGCCACGAAACAGATGTTGTAGTTGCGATGGCAACTCAGGTCGGTGACGGGGCTGCTTCCAAGGTTGGTAAGCCGCTCGAATCCCGTGTGCTCTGCAAATTTCCAGACCGAGCCGTCCGTCGCAGCCACGTAGGCAACATCTCCGGCAGGTCGCCACACCACTGAAGTAAGGTCATAGCCAAGGACGCTGAACGTACCGTTGACGTAGGTAATGCTGTGATCAACGGAATCGTACCGCTTGGCAAAGCCTTCCTCTCCCACGAGCAGCGCTGTGCTTCCACGAGGGTGCCATGCGATGTCGAGAATGGTGCTGTTTCGACCTGTAAGCAACTCGACGTCCTGCTCTCGGTCTCCCGCCTCGTCCGCTGAGAGCAATCGGGCATACCCGTTCATTCCAGCCACCAACACGTTTGCTCCGTCGGGAGACACCGCCCCGACCTTGAGACCCAAGTCGACCTCGCCCAAAGCACCCTTGTCTTCGAGGGTGATTCGAGTTACCAGTTCTCCCTCTGCGGATGCGAAGGTGGAAACGGCGAGCAGGGCGACCAATGCAACCGCTGCAACGCTTGCTCGCATGGCCTTGCCACCTTGACCGCCATCAAAACACCTCCCCCCGGAACCGCTCCAATCAATGCTGTCAACGGTGAGCCTTATGTGACGGGGACCTCTCCAAGGGCCATGGAGCGATTCGCAGTCAAACGAGGACTCATCAAAAGCATGGGCGGAAACGCAGGCCTTGCCAAACTTGCAACGCAATATTTTGAGAACATCAACGTGAACGGCGATGGTGTTTTTGTTGGCTCGTTCGGACTTATGGTCAAGGTTGAGGGTTCGTATGACGATGGCGGGAAACTTGCCGTGGATGTGGAACAGTTGAAGGGTGCCGACCTTGCAAAATTTCTGGATGCCGACGGTGGCAGGGAACAGGCGATGGAATCCCGCAAGCGCTGGTCTGCCTTCCTCGATGAAGCGACGGGCTACAATGCAAAGCAGCGAGGCGATAAAGCCAAAGAAGATGCCAAGAAAATTTCCAAGGCAAAATCAGCCATCAAAATGGCTCACAAATCCATGGAGTTGATGAAAAATCTCGAGCAAGAAACCATTGACAGAGCAAACGAACTGATCGCTTCATTGGAATCGGTCCTCGAATCCGGGAATCTTCCATCGGAAACACAGGTGAAAAAGCTCAACGATTTGTTTTGAGGGAGACCGATGGCGAGCACGCAAGACATCCCTGCGTTCCTCGCCAAGGTTGAGGGATACGACGCACTTGACGACGGGGCTCGCAGGCGACTCATCACCATGGCCGGTCATGTGGAAGAAGTGGTGGGTGCCGAACATCTCATTGATGTCCTTGGAGGCCACCCAAGCCACGCAGGAGACAGCACGCTCCGATGCTATGTTGGATTTGAACCGAGCGGGAAAGCCCACATCGGTTGGAAGGTTCTCGCGCTTCAGTGCAAGCGAATGTTGGACGCTGGAGCGAACGTGATGATTTTCCTCGCCGACTGGCATGCATGGGTGAACGACAAATTCAACGGTGACATGGATGCTATTCAGGAAACTGCAGTGTACATGCAGGAGACCTTCAGGGCCCTGCTCGACCATCCCCCCGAAGGCGAGGGCCCAGGGGAGTTGCGCTTTGTTTGGGCCTCCAACGTCATGGAATCAAGCGAATACTGGGCGCGTGTTCTTCGTTGTTCCAAAGGAGCAACCTTAGCCATGGTCCGGAAAACGTTCACCATCATGGGAAGAGACGAAGCGTCATCCGACCATGATCTCTCAAAGTTCTACTATCCGGCCATGCAAGCAGCTGATATTTTTGAGATGGACATCGATGTTGCCATTGGCGGCATGGATCAGCGCAAGGCACACATGTTCATGCGTGATGTCGCTTCAAAATACGGATGGCAAAAAGCCACCTGCTTGCACACGCCCATCATTTCCTCGCTCAAGGCATCCGGCGCTCGAATGGAATCCTTCGACCACAAAATGTCAAAATCGGACCCAAAAGGAGCCCTCCTGCTCCACGACACCGCTGACCAAATTCGAAAGAAGATGAAGAAAGCCTACATTTCTCCCGATGACCCTGAATCTCCCGTCTACGAGCTTGCGGAACATATCGTTCTCGCTGAATTCGGTGAAATCATCGTGACACCCGACCCGAGGTTCGGCGAACCCTCCACTTGGAAATCGCTTGAGGCCTTTCGCACAGCGGTCATGGACGGGAGCCTCCACCCCCTCGATGCCAAATTTGGCGTCGCCGATGGCCTCGCACGTGGATTGGAATCGATTCGCATGCACTTTGAAGAACATCCCGAAACGCTTGCGAGAGTCACGGAACTGACTCAAGGGTGAGCTCACTCCTTGAGATCCAAGATTTCGACGCTCAACACATCGATAGACAGCACCCGACGGGTATCTCTCGAAAAGGTTCGGTTTGGAACGGGCTGAACCCTAACAATGCCATTAATTCGAGCAAATTGATTGGCTTCAAGTTCGCCGACCAAATCATCCGAGACGGTACCAATAATGTCCTCTTTTTCCGAGCGATGGATGACCTGATGCTCATCATTGTAGACGACCTGGCTCATGCTGATGTCTTGAACGTCTTCGTAGTTCGAATGCTCCGTGACCATTTGGAAATTGGGGCGGGGCGGAAAGGGGAGGGCATCCTCATCCTCCGACTCCATTTTCCCAATCCACTTACCAAAGCATGTATCGCAATGTCGAGGACTCTTTCGCTCCCTTGCTCTTCGTTGTTCAACATATTCAAGTTCATGACAATCCATGCATTCATACACGGCCATCTGTACCCATCCGTAAGCGCCAGAAACCTCGTTGATTCGCACATCCAAACTGACCACCTTGTTTCTGTCCCTCATTCGAAGGTCGTTGACACGGCGAAGGTAGTTCGGAGCGAGCCGAGCCACGCGGAGGATAGGGCGCATGCGTACCATCGCTGCCTCAAATTGTTCCCTCATGACTCGGTTTCCAAGTTTCATCGTGCGCGTGGGATTTTCGTGGAATTCAACCTTCAGCGTTGGGTACTGTACAATCAAGGCGTGCTCGATTTCAAACCCGTGAATGATGTGTGGATTTCCTTGGAGGTGCTGGATATCATCGAGGTAGTGGTTTTCGACCAACTGCCTCCATTCCCGCAAAATGGCTTGTTCCTGAGGGTCGAGGTCAACTTCGTTTGGAGAGGACATGGAGTTTCCCCGCTGGCGGGGCGGTTGATAATCCTACCCTTGGCCACGATGATTCTCGCTCCTCAGAACCCGAGCATACGGCGAAGTGGCAAGGTTCATCAATTGCTTGCAGGTGGTCAGCATGAACAACAGGAGATGGAATCCATGCCCAACATCATCGTTCTCGTCAAACAGGTCCCAGACACCAACGCCAAAATCGTCGTGAACGGAGGCCGCGTTGACCTTTCATCGGTCAAAATGGTCATGAGCCCTTACGACGAATTCGCCGTCGAAACCGCCCTTCTTCACAGAGAAGCCGCAGGTGGAGAGGTCACCGCCCTGACCGTCGGAGGCGCAGGGGCAGAAAAAATACTCAAAGACGCCAAAGCGATTGGCGTAGACCACATCGTTCGTGTGGATGCACCTTCCGATATGGACTCAAATTCACTTCAGCATGTGTTGGCCCAAGCCGTTTCGGAGCTCGGAGGAGAAGTCGTCTACTGCGGCAAATCGGCAGCCGACACGGGCGCTGGTTCTACCGGTCCAGGTCTCGCAGAACGCCTCGGTTGGGCTTCTGCTTCCAACATTTCAGCAGCATCGTTCGGCGATGCGCTCACCGTGATCGCACCCAGCGGTGGTGGCAATGCAAAACTGACCGTCCCTCTCCCAGCGGTCCTTTCCTGCGACAAGGGCAACTTCAAGGTTCGAAAACCCAACGTGAAGGGCATCATGATGGCCAAGAAAGCAACCGTTGATGTCCGTTCTATAGACGCTCCATCAACCACTGTCACGCTGGTCGGCCACGAACTGCCCCAAGCCAAACCCGCTGGAAAATCTTACCAAGGAGGCGCCGCTGCTTCCGAAGTCGCTCAACTCCTTCGAGATGAAGCCAATGTCCTATGAGGTGATACCATGACACAAACGATTGTAATTGCAGAAATGAGCAACAACGCCGTCCATCCCAGCACCGCAGAATTGGTGTCCGCTGCCATGACGTTTGGTGACCGTCCGACCCTCGTGGTTCCTTGCACGGCTTCCGAGCAGGCCAACGACTCCGTTGGCATGGGTGCAGGAAACATCATCGCTGCGGTTTCTCCGACCTTTGCAACCTACGACGCAAAAGGCTGGGCAGAGGCTTTGGACGCCATCACCCCCCACGGGACCGTCATCACAGGAGCAAGCCCTCAGTCCAAAGACCTCGCCGCCCGTTTGGCTGCGCGCCGGAACCTTGCCGTGGTGCAAGATGCTGTGGGTATTGAAGGCAACAAGGTCACTTCACCTGTTTATTCAGGAAAAGCAATGCAAACCGTCGCCTTGAACGGCCCTGCCGTCATCTCCGTGCGCTCAAACGTCTTCTCGCCAGCCACCGATGGTGCCACGGATGTTGCTGTCCTCAGCACCGGCGGTGACATTGCCACCTCGGTGGTTGAATTCATGGCGAGGGCCTCGGAACGCCTCGATGTCTCAGAGGCCAACATCGTCATTTCAGGGGGTCGGGGTATGGGCTCTCCTGACAACTTTGTCCACCTTGAAGCGGTAGCTGACACCATCGGTGCTGCTGTGGGCGCCTCCCGTGCCGCCGTCGATACGTGGGAAGCCATCCCTCACTCCATGCAAGTTGGACAGACAGGGAAAACGGTGAACCCCAACCTCTACATCGCTGTGGGCATCTCAGGTGCCATTCAACACTTGGCCGGAATGCGTTCTTCAAAATACATCGTGGCCATCAACAAAGATGCCGACGCACCTATTTTCCAACACGCCGATTACGGCATCGTCGCAACATGGGAAGAAGCCCTTCCCGTGCTTCACGACAAACTGAAGTCCATGATGGACTGATCAGGCATATTTGCCAAACCCGTAGGAACCACCAGGACCTGCTTGGTCCCCAACGAAGGGGTTCGTTCGTCGCTCGTGACCGATGGTGGTCAAAGGTCCGTGCCCAGGATGCACCACCGTCGTGGGGTCGAGCGGCCAAAGTTGCGTATGGATGGAGTTGGCGAGCAGGTCAAAATCACCACCGGAGTGTTCGATATCGGTTCTTCCAACCGAACCAGCAAACAAGGTATCACCAACAAACACATGATCGGGTCCATCCTCAACCGGAAGAAGGAGGCAGCATCCCCCGAGTGTGTGCCCCGGCGTATGGAGAATGCGAAGTTCGAGGCTTCCAAAATTGTATGACTTGCCGGACTCAAAGGCCACGTCCGCGACCGCAGGAGCCGGTAATGTCAATCCATAACGCCTTCCTGAAGTTTGAGCGAGCGTTTGGAGAAAATTGTCATCAGGATGGAGGTACCAGTCCACTTCGAAGTGCGATCGAAGCGCAGGAATGAATCCGCTGTGGTCAAAATGAGCGTGGGTGTTGACCAAAGCCACCACACGTCGTTGCGGGTACGCCTCGCCTGAGGCTTTGTCTTCCGGGCCCGTGGTCCAGTTTGGTCCCGGCCCCTCGAACCTTTCAATCCAGTCGATGATGCGTTGCGGTTCATCCCCGCCATCAACGATGATGGTATCCCCCGTTTGTGGGTCGGTCACCACCGAACACCTCATTTGCAGTGGACCCACAAAAAAGTGGTCGATCCACGGGTCACGGAGCGCCATGGAGGTTGCGAGGCGGGCCCCCTTCATGAGGTTGAGGCTTTGAGGACATGAACGCGAACCGAATCGGTGGTTGACGAACCTTCGTTGTCAACCACCCTCAGTTCAAAGACATGCAAGCCGAGCGGCAGGCGCACCTTGACTTGAGACGAAGCGGCAAGTTCCTCTCCTCGCTCATTCAACCACGACCAGTTTACGATCATGCTGTGAGGATCGTTGGTTCTTCGGCCATCCAAATGAACGATGGCCGTGCCGTCTTCATCAGCTATCGTCCGTTGGTCGTCTCCGGCGTCTGCTTGGGGGCGAAAGACCCCCGTGTGTTCCTCTTGAAGCGTATCGAGAAGGGCGTCCGTGTTCTCGAGCGTCAAGGCCTCGAAGTCGTTCAGAGCCTCATGGAGGTCTTCATTTGAAGGAGAAGACGGTTCACCCGAGCTTGTCGTTTCTTGCATGGAAGTTGCCCCCATCGCCTCGATCAAGAGATCGTGATCAGAGGAAGGAAGCGGTGAGTCGGTGAAGGTCGCCCGCTCTGCTTCTGTAAGGTGTTCTAACAAATCCTCTGCATCGCCGTACAATGCTTCTGCAGACACTGGCGGGCTGCTGGTCGGAGGTTCAAACCACAAACCAAGTTCGGCCTCATCGACCTCTTTGAGTTCGCCGTTGAGCGCAACAACTCCAATGGGTTCGGGAGCAGTGTAATCGTTTTGGTCGTCACCTGCAAAGACCACGAGACCGTGTTGTTCAACCAAGGCTAACAGACTTGGCATGCCTTGGTGCTCCACCTTCCAAGCCGTTCCGTTTGAGACGCCGTGAATGAAAAACCACGAACTTGCCACGACATGGTTGCTGTGCTCAATGCAAGCAAACACAGGATGACCGGTTTCCATGACCTGTTTCAGTTCACCACCCTCGTCGAGCTGAAACACCCGACCATCATCGTATCCAAGAAGGGCGCCTTGCGATGAAGGAACGGAAGTAAGCAATCGCATACGTTGTTCTTCACGAAGGACCAAGTTGCCATCTTTCCAGCACTCAAACTCAATCGCTTCTTCATCACCCGGAACGAGTGCATGCCCTTCCCTGGTCAGGAAAAACAGCCCTCCGCTGGTGGCGCCAATGGCCGTGATGCGTTCGCCGTGGTCGCCTCTCGTCGGTCGGCGCCACTTTACACCGTCCTCATCCAACATCATCACCTCACCTCCTTCAAGAACCAGGTAGAGATGAGAGCCGTGCACGGTCAACGTCACGCATTCGGAAAGAGCATGGGCGGCGCTGAAATCGAAAGGAGGATGGCCGACATTGAAGACAAAGACCTGACCCAAACCGCCAATGCCGACCAACTGTGCTTTCCATGCAATGCACTGCTGAACGCCTCCGTCGAGGTCGAAGCGTTCGCGAACCGTCCCGTCCAAGTCGAGAACCGAAAGGCCATCAATTTCATCACCCACCACGAGGGTGTCGCGATGAAAAACAAGGCAGTTGACCGTGTGTTCGTGTGAATAGGTAGCCCGTGAAATCAGGCCATTCTCCTCTGTCAACGTCGCTATGAACACGTCCTGAGGGCCCTCGCACCAGGCAAGGGTCTGGGAAGAGGAATGATACATCACGTGACGGACTTTTTTCTCCGGTCGAATCAACACCGAGACTTCTGGCGTGTTGACCATGTGTCTACAGCCGGTGGGATGTTCAAAAGAACTCCCACGGATTGTTTGAAACCGTTGTTCAGTTCTCTTCATCGTTATGAAGGTCAATGACGGAGTCCTCAGCGTGGGATCGGTTCTTCGCTCCGTCGTTTCGTTGCTCATCGAGTTTTTGCAAATACGTTGAATCGATGTCTCCCGTGACATATTCACCATTGAAACAACTTGCATCAAACGAGGTGACGTCAGAGGTGGCCTGCTGCGTCACATCGATCAAATCCTCAAGCGTTTGGTAGAACAAACGGTCGCTTCCAATTACCTCATTGATCTCGTCAACGGTCCTTCCGTTGGCGATGAATTCGTTGACCGCTGGCATGTCGATGCCGTAGACGTTCGGGTGTCGCACCGGTGGGGCAGCCGAAGCAAAATACACTTTTGCGGCCCCAACATCTCGTGCCATTTCGATGATTTGCGCACTGGTGGTTCCACGAACGATTGAATCGTCGACCAACAGGACATTCTTTCCTTCAAATTCGTGCCCGATGGCGTTGAGTTTTCGGCGAACAGACTTCTCTCTCAAGGCTTGACCGGGCATGATGAAGGTCCTGCCAACATATCGATTTTTGACAAAGCCTTCCCTGTAAGGAAGGTTCAACGCTTTGGCCATTTGAAGGGCGGCAATTCTTCCCGAATCAGGGATCGGTATCACCACGTCAATGTCATGGTCGGGCCAACCTTCCAGCAAACGCTCAGCAAGCCGTTGCCCCTGGTTCAATCGAGCCTGATAGACCGACATACCATCGATGACCGAATCCGGTCGTGCAAAATACACGTGCTCAAAGATACAGGGCGTGTAGGACACTTCAGACGAGCAAGACTTGCTGAAAAAGTGGCCCGAGGTGCTGATGAAAATCGCTTCACCCGGGGCAACGTCGCGAACAATATCAAATCCGAGGGCGGTGATGGCCACGGATTCGCTGGCAACAATGTATTCGTCGCCCTCATCTGAACTGCGTTTTCCAAAGATCAGCGGGCGGATGCCGTTGGGGTCTCGGAAGGCGAGCAGCCCGTACCCCGAGATGACGGAAACGCAGGCATAACCGCCCCGCACGCGCTCGTTCACCGCCGAAACGGCGCCAAAAATGGTCTCGATGTTGATGTGAGGATTCCCCTCAATGTGAAGTGCCCTCGAACGATGCCCGAGCTCAACCGCCAAGATGTTCAAGAGTAACTCCGAATCGCTTGAGGTGTTGATATGGCGCATGCATTCATCACGCAGATAAGCCCCTAATTCCTCTGCGTTGGTGAGGTTACCGTTGTGGCCAAGCGCGATGCCATACGGTGAATTGACATAGAACGGTTGGGCTTCGGCACGAGATGACGAGCCGGCAGTGGGATATCGCACATGCCCAATGCCAACATTGCCCTCAAGACGAAGCATGTGTCGCTTGAAAAAAACATCGGCGACCAAACCGTTTGATTTGCGGAGGCGAAAGTTTCCGTCGTGATCGGTTAAGATGCCCGCTGCATCTTGACCTCGATGTTGAAGCACGGTCAGTCCGTCATAGAGCAACTGATTGATGTGCGTTCCTTGGCGACCAACAATGCCAAGAATACCGCACATAGGGTCGCCTCGATTCAACGACTCCACGAATGCTTCTTATCGTTCCGATGAGGATTCATCAAGCCTTGGGACGGTGGGTCTTCTTGGACCAGTTGTACTTCCGGATGCGGGAAGTTTCACCGTAGCCACAGGAGGCGCAAACGGATTTTTGCTTGTGGTAAGCGTTCCTTCCACACCTTCGGCAGCGAATATGGGTGGTCTTTTGACGGCGACCCATGGATGGTGTACCTTTGGACATGCACTCACCTGAACGACTTGGCCACCGACCTCCCCCTTATGAAATCAACGGCAAGGGCGCAGGAATCCTATCATCACTCTTCCTCGAAAACAAGGTGTTTCGGAGGGGAGTTCAACAGAGAGGCAAGCAGTGTGCCACCAACGACCACCATCGCCATGGTCATGGCCAAAACGGTGGTCCCAAACCGAATGATGTTTGAGAGAGCCTGTGCCCGAATGGAACCGTTGTTTTCCATGAGCAAGTCCCCTTGAGCGAGGAAGAAGTAGGTGATGAGGCCACCCGCCCCAACCATAAGCACCATCCCAAAGAGAGGAGCAAGGGGTCGCTTTCTTGCGTCTCCGTAGGCGAAGAGCGTGGTCAAGAGGACGAAGGAAACAAGCGTGAACGAGGTTAGCATGGCGTTAACAAAGCGAACCAGGGCACCCTCAAGAGAGGCCTCCCTCACAAAGAGTAACGTGAGAACCAAGAGCGTTGCTGGAACCGTGAACCAAACGAAGCTGCGGACAAACCCTTGTTCGGGAGCGGCCTGACTCATCATTCCTCACCCCCTGTGAGATGTTGTGCAATGGTCTGGGAGGCGGCCTTGAGTTGCTCGGCCGTTGGAGGATCCAACGGCTTGGGTGGAATCTGCTGCTTCTCGTAGACGACCAACACGAGCGAAAACAAGATGACGGCCACAGCGGCCCCGACCAACACACCAAAGAGGTCGGCAGCAGCAAGCATCAACTCAACGGTAAACACCTCAGAAGAGACGGAAGGCCCGTCGAGGAACACGCCCATGAGCATCAAGGCTGCGGTAAATGTTGCAACAAGCAACATGAGGCGTTGCTCTCGACCCCGACTTTTCCCGACGATTCCCACGAGGGCATAGCTTCCTGTGGCACTTGCAAATCCAAACAGCAACATCGTTGGCCAGAAGATGAGCCAGTATCGATTTACAGCATCCGGATAGGTCGGGGTGAGATGCCACCAGTGCATGGCTTCAAACCACAACACGCCCACTCCGACCATGACCACACCGATGAGCCGGTCCTGTTTCGTGAGCCTCCCCACAGGAACATTTCCGGAAAACGCGATTTGGTAGAAACCCACCGTCAACAGCACGGCTGGCCCTACAACGCTCCCGAGCAGATGTCCAAATGCGCTTGAGGGAGAGAAAGAAATCGTCCAGGGTGTGGCGAGCAGTGAAACGAAACCCACTGCGCCGAGCCCCATACCAAATTGTCGCTGCAGGCGATCTTTCGAAAAGAACGCCAGCAACGCCCCTAACAAAAAGAACAGGCCTGCGAGCCAGAAGAAAACGAAGGCCTGCATCGCTTCTTCCATGGTTCATGCAGGCTGGAGAGATTTATAGAGAATCCCGTGGATTCAAACGCAGTGCGTTGAATTGGTCCAAATCGCTTTGCGGAGGGCATAAATACCCCTCCTCTGTGGGCTGAACGCTTAGGTGTTCCTATGGTAAAGCGACCCCGTCAAGTTAAGCGCTACAGCCCCTCAGCTGGCAAGCACACGCTTCATACCGTTGAGCGAGTCAAGAAAAAGCGCGCCTCAGAACTCCGCTGGGGACAGCGCCGTTTCCGACGGGTCATGGCTGGATACCGCGGTTTCCCCCGTCCCAAACCCGACGGTCGTGAGAAACCCACCAAGCGAGTCAACATTCTTTACCGTTGCACGGAAACCGGAAAGGCGCATTATGCCCCTTGCAAGCGTGCCAAGAAGTTCGAACTCATTGACCGTTGAGGTGAAAAGATGACCAGCCAATTTTTGAAAGTAAGCTGCCGCGATTGCGGAAACGAATCAACCATCTTCTCCCGTGCCACCACATCCATTGCTTGCGATGTGTGCAGCGCAACCCTGACCAAGCCCGCTGGTGGCAAGGCTCAACTGATTGGATGCACCGTTGTTGAAACGCTGGAATGAGGAGGCTGAGCCTCCATGTCCACTGACGTCACCGCCACCCCCGAAGAAGGGGAATTGGTGGTTGTGAGCATCACCACCGTCAAACAAAACGGCGCGTATGTGGTCCTCGACGAGTATCCAAACATCGAAGGATTCATTTTCATCGGTGAGATTGCATCCGGCTGGGTCAAAAACATCCGAGCCTTTGTTCGTGAAGGTCAACGAGTGATTTGCAAAGTGATGAAGACCCGTCGAGATGGAACCTCGTTGGAACTCTCACTGAAATCTGTATCTGAAGAACGCCGAAGGGACCGACTCCAGGAATGGAAAAACGAGCAACGTGCACATCAACTGTTGAAAGTCCTCGGAGACAAAGTGGGCTGGGACGAAGCATCCATTACCGAACAATCCGGTGAATTAACCGAAGCATTCGGAACGCTCTACGCTTCTTTTGAAGAAGCCGCCATGCAAGAGGGGGCCTTGGAGAACGCCGGCTTTGAGGGCGGTTGGATCGCAGATTTCGTTGAGCTTGCGATGGAAAACATCATCCCTCCTTTCGTTGAAGTGCGTGGTACCCTCACCCTGAGCATTAACGACGTGAACGGAGTGAATGTCATTCAACAAGCACTGGAAGCGGCCGAATCCCTCACGAACGAAGAGGAGGAAATCGATGTCAAGTGTTTCTACGACGGAGCACCAAATTACCGACTTGAACTTCGGGCCCCCGATTTCAAAATCGCTGAGAACCTCTGGGAAGAGGCGACCAGCGCCGTGGTCAACCACATGGTCAGCGCCGGTGGCGAAGCGAACGCCCTTCGGGAGTGACCACAATGGCCCGTCAGCGTATGCAACAATGCCTCACATGCAAGGCGTTCTCGCTCCAAACCACCTGCCCCTCCTGCGGGGAAACCGCACAGGCGGCTGCACCTCTCAAATGGTCGCCAGAAGACCACCGCGCTTCTCTACGCCGCAAAATGAACGGCGTTGAAGAACAAGGTTGGTCGGCCTCGTTGCCAACCCTTCCCGAACTGGCTACCATGGAAGAAGCCGCCAAGGAAGAAGAATGAGTCGCCCTCCCAAGCCCCCTCACAAAACGAACGAGATGGGTTGGAAAGTGCATCAAACATTATAGCGCGTGTCGCTGGGTTGCAGGCTTCATGACCCTCAAGGTTGAATGGAGAAACGGCCACACGTCGCTACCTCCATCCTCCACCATCCTCATCGCCTTCCCGGGCATCGCCAACCTCGGAAAAGTTGCAGTGGAGTCCATTCGTGAGCTGGATTCCAGCACCGAAGTGGCTCGCCTCCACCCGGACGGGCTACCACCCCATGCCCGCTTGGATGAGGATGGTTTACTCGCTCCACCACATTTCTCAGTTTGTGAAACACGCACGTCGACCGGCTGCCACCTGCTCACCCTCACGGGTGCAGGCCAACCAACCGAGCCAACCCAACAGTCCATCGTGGGGAAGGAGATGATGACCTTCTTTGCCCAACAACGCGTGGAGACGGTCCTCGTCCTCGCAGGTATGATCGACGCTCCTGAACGAAAGGAGACGTTCGCCGTCGCCAGTTCTGCATCCTTCCGCATTGACCTTGAGGCCATGGGCGTTGATGTCCGAAGAGATGAACCGCGTGGGGGCGCAATCGGGCTCGGGGCCTTGCTGGCCTCAACCGGACCTCTCTACGACATGAATTCTGCTTGCATCATTGCCTCAAGCGTCGGCAGCAGCCAGGACATCTTGGGCTCACAACGCATGATTGAACATCTCGAACGCTGGTTCAACTTCGGGTTAACCCTGCCCTCAGACGGTGGCGAATGGTTGAAAGAAAAATTGAGAGCGATTGCCCCGGAAGCCAAGGAAGACCTGGTCAGAGAAATGACGGCTTCGCATGATGCGTTCTATATGTGAGTAGAATCGTTGTTTGTAGCAACAGAGCGCCGAGAGAGGGATTTGAACCCCCGCGTCCAAGGGACAGTGGATTTCGAATCCACCGCAATACCGGGCTATGCGACCTCGGCTCCGTCGGAGGGCTTCTGCGCCACCGTCATAAGCATGATGTTGCACAGATGTGCCATGGACATCCGCTTTTTTGGTAAGGACGGCGAACACGTGGTTGATGTCAAGCCGGGAACCACGGTCCGTGCAGCTCTTCAAGCAGCAGGCATCCTCCCGTCCATGGTGATTGTGAGTCACGAAGGAACCGTGTTACCTCATTCAACGACCCTCTCGAGCGAGGTTGACCTTCTCGTGACCACCATTTCATCAGGCGGTTGAGCGGTCGACGCGGTCGATGATTTGCAACCTCGAGTTACGCGTGTAGTCTCCACGCACTTCCCGAGCCCATGCATCAAGTCCGATGTTTGCGAGAACCACCGTATCACCGACCTCTGCGAGATCGTACTGAGGGTTCCAATCGTCAGCCCAACCTTCAATTTTCATCGCTCCGGTGTCGTCCATCACCATGATTCCTTTTCGAGACCAACGTTTTCCGCCTTTCCCAACGCCGTGTTTTTCGTAGGCATACACAACGATGCCGCAAATGTTGTGTTTTGCTTGTTTGTCGAACAGGTCACCGCTCTCGACGCTGGGGTCGGTGTCTTCCTCAAGTCGTGAGAACGGGTCCATTTTCAGAACAATTTCTCCTTTCCAGTTGATGGTGAAGACCGCATTGTGCAAAATCACGGATTGCCCTCGTTTTGGCTCAATTGCAAGCGTCGCTCCGCCATCGCTGTGTTCTTTGGCAATCACTTGAACTTGAGCCGCGTGAACCCCTTGCTTCAACGTCAACATTCTCGGTCGGTTTTCCGTGGCAAAACCAACCTCAGACAACTCGCCTCGCACGGTTAATCGAGGGTCAAGGGGACCGATTTTCTGCAAGGGGGTCGTTTGGGATGCTCCGGGCAGTTGACACGAAGTTGGGAGAGCAAGCGGTTCGGTTCGTTCCCCTCCTGGGCAAACCAAACGCCAGTCGCATCGGTCACAGCGAGTGCCTTCTGGAGCGTCGGTTGCCACACCACCTGCATCAAAACCTCTCAACGGACGAGGTTGTGGAGGGCAGGCATCCAAACTTGGTGTTGTTTCACGGATATCGTGCCACATACGCTCGAGGGTTTGTTCGAGTTGGACAAGGTCATCAACAGACGGAACGGGGATTGATTTGATGCTCGGATGTCCGAGATACCATATCTCCAAGCCATCGACGACCTCGCTTCGCCCGTGCGTGACGTACCACAACATGGCGTAGGCCTGCATTTGTTCGACATAGTCTCCCGAACGGTCACTCGCCCCAACACTGGCCTTGATGTCAACGATCACGGTCTTTCCGGACCAACGATACACAAGGTCGTATTCGCCTTGAAACCAATGGTCGGGATGGATGGCGTTCATGGTGAAAGGAGGTGCATCGGGGTCGACAAACCAGGGCCTCGCCAACTCCCATGCTTCAGCCCACGTGACGTCCCCGCTTTCAGCAAGCGGATGGCCTCGGGCAAGCGATGGGTAAGCGTAGCCGTCAGGCGCAGGCCAATCGGGTCGGTCACCGGACCGCCATGAAGCGAGGAGAGGACCGCCACCTGCCTCGTAACACGCTTTGACCTCATCGAGGTGGAAGCGAAGACCGTTCAACACCATCTCAAGGCATCCAGCAGGATCAACTTCGTTCCAATCCCCTGCTTTCCGTTCGTCTTTTTCCCATGCAAGCTTCGCTTTTGCAAGCGTGATTGGCAAGTGAACACCGCACCGTTCCCTGGCCCAGGCCTCCAAGCCCTCCATCGTTGATGGACGCTCGTGTGGCAGAAGAGGCATCAAACCCGGTGCGGGCCATTGAGCGTTCGTCGAAAGTTCAGGCGTGCCGTCTTCTCGGTACGGGCTGGGGCCCAACGCCTCTGAAGGGGCAGCGGCCGCAACCAACGAAGGGGAATCCCGCAACACCCTGCAGAGCGCTTCTTCTACGGCACGCCCGACAAAGAGAACGGGGATTTGTGGCATCTTGAAGCGGTACACCTTCTCGTAATACCACAGCCT
>JAYPIL010000013.1:0-5912 GCA_038127845.1 Candidatus Poseidonia sp. | reverse complement strand
ACACCGGTCATCGAGATGGCATCCCCGGGGCGAAGACCAAGCAACCTCTGGCTGATGCTTGACCCAAAGGCGACCACTTCTGCGACATGCGTGCCATCCCACAACATCAATGAAACCATGGACCAAGGTTTCCCATCCACCCGAATACCTGACCGTTGGCCAATGGAGAGGACATGACCAAACACGTTGGCACGGGTCCTGAGCAAACCTAACCGAGTGATGTCATTCAACACAGCAGAAGCCTCTGCATCGCCAGCGCCCACACACGATGAACGGCCATCGAGATAGAGACGAGGTTGGTCACGCCATACACCCGGCAGGGCGTCGATGAGCACCACCTCGGATTCCAACGATTCGTGCAAGTGAGGAAACGCTCCCGGTTCGCTTTCCTCGATCGTAATGTGCTGGTCACCGACGACCAGAACGGCCCCGAGAACGGGTTCTGAGAAATGGTTTGGAAGAGGCCCCCAGGCGCCTGTTAACCGCCCTCGCACGTTGACACGGCCTTGAATCGACGCGAGGTTTCGATGGTGTGAACTTTTACTTACTTGAGGCACTGAAGATAGCCACTTGAGGTGCTCGGGAAGATTCCATCCCGTCTCGGTGTCAAAAGAAACGGCGCACCAATCGCATCCTGCTGCGCTGCCGTCGCATGCTTCACTCGATGAGGCGGGGAAGGTCAGAACGCCTTCGACCATCTTTTGCATCGCCGTATGCGTTTCATGATACTGGTTGGTCAACGCGGTCATGTCCTCGGCTTTTGGAGCATCATAGGCCACCCGCTTGCCCCCGTCAAGATACCAGCCTTCCATTCCGGAAACCACGGAATCTTGATGCGTTTCATGCCATAACCAGGCATAGAAGCGCAATTGATGCTCAAGTGAACCTGCGAACAGCGAAGATGGTCGACCCGACTTGATGTCAATGATGCGTACGTCGCCATCCCATCGCAACACCAGATCCAATTCCCCGGATGCCCAGCCATCAGGGTGATAGAGCCGTTGCGGTTGGTGGACACGTGGATCTTTGAACCAAGGGCGAGCGCATTCCCAAGCCTCGTGCCACCCAATGGCTGACCCGACGCCGTTCCATTCCGGGCTTGATTCAACCTCCCAGCGCCTCATGGTTCCATCGGGCACCTTGTCGGGGAGAGGAAAAACAGGCTGTGCGGAACGTGTTGGAGCAGGTACCGGAAACGGCGCATTCCCCGTTCGCAGGGTGTCCAGATAGGGGCCTCCTCCGGCAGCGAAGCAAGCCTCCACCTCCTCAAGAAACAGGTCAAGACCTCCATTGATTCGGTCGACGAGGCGTTGAAGTTCAACCCCTTCCCATGCGTTTTCATCATGTTTCCACAGACTGGACTCCCACGCTTCTCTCCCTCGTTTCAGAGCCTGCTGTGCGTATTGCTCGACATGGGGCTGAGCCCATGCTCGGAGAGCATCAAGGCCATCAACGGTGTTTGGCGGATGCAACATGAAGAGTTCACACAGGGCTTCCTCAAGGACAACCCCGAGGATTTGAGAAGGTCGGGTCGGACCCTGCAAGCCCGCCTGATACTTCAGCAGCCACTGGCGAGGACAACGAAGGTAGGTCGTCAGTGCACTGGCAGAGATCCTCCCTCGTGAACGGCCGAGGGGGCCGCCGCGAGGAGGAAGACCTACGGGCACGGTATCACGACCCTCGGCATGTTGGCAAAGGAAGAATCAAGCATCATAGGAATAGTAGTCACCACTGCTGCGTTGCTCTCTGTCTTTCCGGCTCTTGTTCTTGTTGATGCGTGGGCGTCGTGAATCGTGATCCCTTCGGAACGTTACGTCGACACCAGACAAAAATCGATTCATTCCTTCTCTCAAGTTGAACGGCCCATTTGCATGCCCGCCATAACTCGCCATAGGAACTTCTTGTGCAACCCACGGAGAACAAATCTCCTCAAGCATGGTGGAATTGAGCATGAAGCATATTGTGACTGGGTGCATGCCTTGAGTCTCTCGAAGGGGTGAGTTTTGCATTTCATAGCGTTCCGTCTGTGTTTGGTCAGGAAGAGCAATGTTACCAAAGATGGTAGGATCCACGCCTTGATGCTCTAACCACATCATCAACGCTTGTTCAAGCGTGCCGTAGATTTTTAACAGATGTTGTTCGATGAGTGACAAAGCCTTCCCAGAGTCTTGAACAAAGTGAGAAACACGCTGTGCGTTCAGAAGCTGTCGGAAGGTTTCGTGGATGTGAAGTTCCCGAGGCTTTGTACGGTCAAAGACGAGGAGGGAATCGGAAACGATGTCAATGAAATACACATCGTGATCGATGACAAATGCCGACTTTTCGTTGGCCTCCATGGTTCGCCGAATCGCCTTCGCAGCTTCCATTCGGGCGCTCGCATCCAGGTGAGCGGAGGGTTCGTCAAACAGGTACAAATCTGCCTCACGGCCCAAACAAAGCGCAATGGACACGGCTTGGCGTTCACCTCCGGACAACTTTTTGACCCGTTTGGGGAGCAACTGATCAACCCCCAATGCTTTGATCACGTTCACATTGAATTCGCCGCTTCGCCATCGGGTCCCCAACTCACTGTCCAGCCACAACTGCACCGAACCGTTGATGTCAACGTCAATGTGCTGAGGTTTGTAGGAAATCGTTGCCTCGGCAGTGACCCAGCCCTCATCATACTCGTGTTCACCGGCGAGAATTTTGATCATGGTTGATTTTCCAGTGCCGTTAGCACCCACCACGCCGACCACCTCAGACCGATGAACTGCGCCTTCGCCGGAGAGAAGTTGGAAGTCCCCCAGCTGTTTTTGCAATCCTTCCCCCCAACTCACCACCGGCGTTCCTATTTCGGCTACTCGATCTTGGTGGCGAAGGAACTTGATGGGCTTGTCACGAATACGAACGTTTTCCTCTGGCAGGAAACCGTCGAGGTAGGTGTTGATGGCTTGCCGAGTTGAGCGGGCTGGGGTGAAGATTCCGAATGCCCCTTTTTTCCCATAAACAATGTGGACAAGGTCTGCCAGCACATCCAACACCGCCAGGTCGTGTTCAATCACGATGACCCGCTTGGTTTCGGCCAACTCTTGGATGATTCGAACGATGCGCATGCGCTCGTGAATGTCCAGATAGGACGACGGTTCGTCGAAGAAATACACGTCAACGTCGCGCAGCATGGTGGCACAGATGGCCATGCGCTGCAACTCCCCTCCCGACAATTGGTGAACCTCTCGCTCGAGCAGATGGTCAATCCCGAGCGATTTGGTCAAAGAATCGAAGATGCCTCGTTCATCGACCCGCTTGAGTAAATCGTGAACGGTCCCTTGTATTCGCTTTGGAAGCCGGTCGACGTTTTGCGGCTTGAGCGCTACGCTGATTTCGCCCTTTTGAACGGCGATGAAGAAATCCCTCAACGCCCCTTTTGGCACCGAGGAAATGATGTCGTTCCAGTCCGGTTCTTGATTCAACCAATCGCCGAGGTTCGGTATCAAACGACCCGAAAGGGCGCTGATGGCCGTGGATTTGCCCATGCCGTTGGGACCGAGAATGCCCACGACACTCTCTTTGGAGGGTGTTGGAAGACGAAACAAACGAAATCCATTCATGGAGTACCTGTGGATCATGTCGGTTTCAAGCTCACTTGGGAGGTTCTCAATGATGAGGGCGTCATGCGGACACTTGTTGACACAGATACCGCACCCGATGCAGAGGCTTTCCGAGATGTGGGGCTTGCCCGTTTGCTCATCCATGATGATGCATTCCTGTCCGTTGCGAACAGGGGGGCAAAAATCATGACACTCGTCGTTGCATTTCTTTGGTTGACAATTGTCTTCCTTCAGAACGGCAACACGCATCAAATCACCCGGCCCTTCCTCTCGTCTATGCTATTTTGTTTCACCTGCTGATTGGTGGGCCAAACCCACCAACCCCGAGGCATCTTGGTTGGCTCAAATGAGTCCCTTGAGGTGCTCATGACCGCTGATCAAGCGAATCGTGCACGGGGTGGGGAACTTCATGCTCGCCTTGCGGAGCGCATCACGAGCGGTGAGGTAGTGCTGGGGGTGAACCTGGATGGACAGGACGCGCTGGCCACGCTTCACGCGGGCCGCCGTTCCGACGTTCTTACCGAAAGCACAGCGCATGCCCTGCGAAACACGGTCTGCACCAGCACCGGTGGCTTGCTTGTTTTCCCGAAGGACATGGTGGGGGAAGGTGTGAACACGGAGGGCATACCCTTGTGCTCCAGCCGCCTTACGAATGGTGGAGTTCGAAACCACACGGGCTGCTTCCAGGGCTGTGTGACGAATTTGAACATCGTTGTCCGCTCGGAGTTCGATAACAACGGGGAACTGTCCCGTCTCAGCAGCACGGCGGTTCCCGACGTGGAATTGGTGAATACGGTTGTTTGGAACACCACCGATGTACTTGCGGCGGGTGTAGGCTGGGCCTTTCAAACGACGGTACATCACAGCTGGTTTTCGTGCCATAGGTATCCCTCCAAGCAGTCCTGCGACCCATGCTCCCTTTATCATATCTCCGCAAGAGCGCACCGGCTCGGATGAAGGCCGGTTGGTGAGAGAGGAAGCAAAGTCTTCATGTTGCGTATGCACCAGCGGTTGGTATGGCTGGCCGGTGGCGGAGGCTTCTCGAAGAAGAATCCGAGCATCAATGGCTCTCCATAGGCGTCTTTTTTGTTTTCATTTTGGTCGGCGCGTTTGCCATTGGAGCCACCGAACACTTCGTCGGAGCGAAGGTGATGGACACGGATGCCAACCATCGAGGAGGGCTGGTCACGGAAATTGCCTATCACCATGATTCGGAGACGTACACCGCTCTCGTTTTTGCACCAGATGCGGGCTACAGTTTGTTCACGGAGGACATGAAGAAAGACACCACCATGCTCGTCTACAGCCCCGACACCACCGATGAAGGAGCCAATGTTCAATTCCTCAAAACCATGCCTGACGGAGAAGTTCTTTTCTCAACCACCGCAAACCAAGTGATCGGTTTGCAAGGGAATCTTTTGGTCACCTACGAGTACACCACCTCCAACGGTGTCTTCGGTGTCCTCGATGTCGCAGAGATCACACAGGGAGATACCACCCATCGGTTGTTGTTGACGCAGGAAGGTTCGGAAACCTCCATTCGTGGCGTTGTTGGCATGACGCCCACGCCCGCTATGTCCACGTCTTTGGGCGTTCAATGGCACCACATCGAAGCCTACAACCAAACCCACTGGGTTGCCATTGGCACCCATTTCAGCACCGCTGGTGCGGACGGATCCAGTCCTGCAACACCGCAGTCCCGCCCCGTCCTCGGATGGATTGAATGGAACGGAACCGAAACGACTCCGGTGATTGAGAAAGTCCAAACCTTTGATGCAGGCATCTTTCACAGCATCGCCAAGAACAGCAACACGATTGTCATTGGAGGTACCGTTCACAGCCTGCTGATTCACACGCCGGAACGTGTTGAAACACTCGACATCGCTTCTGCTCGTGTCGTGGCTGATACCTCTGGCAAAGTGTGGTTCATCGGGCAACTTGGCTCGTTAACCTTGTCAACCTACCTCGACGGGGAAGTCAACACGTACGTCCTTGGAAAACCCCTGCCCGTTGAATTCAGCGCTGTAGGCGCTTCAGGCGATTATGTTCACGTTCACGGCGTGGACGTCAACGGTAAGCCGATTCAGTGGTCCATTGACGTTACAGCCAATGGTTCTATAGAGAGCGGCCGAGGATTCCTCAACCTGCTTTACCTCATGGTAGGGAGCGTGGTGCTCGCCTTGATGCTCCGCTACGCCGTGGCCGAGTTGAAACGGCCCGCCTAATGGCAGGTGGATGTCCCTTCAAAACACGCCCTTCTGGGGTTTCGGTTGAGAACCTTCATGTGCCCTCGTCAACTTCCTCAAACTCCAGCGTAAGCCA